>JASHTO010000322.1 GCA_030040515.1 Terriglobia bacterium | reverse complement strand
GCCGATAACTGAGCCCCATCAGCACGGCTCCATCTACCAGCCGCAATTGCCCACCCTTCACTCTCCCCAACACCTCTACCCTTTCCAATTCCCGCCTGCTCATCAACGTTCGCCCCAATCTGACCTCCTCTCGGAGGTCTCATTAGGGGACATTTCTATCGAGGTGAAAAGGGGACATTATCAAAGAGGCACAACAGTGATAAATCCGAGTCGCGGTTTGAATTCCGTGGGTTGCCTCTTAAAATGTACCCGGCATTGGGCTGTAGCGGCGCTCTGCGAGCGTCGCAACCTTGGAAGAACTTGAACCACAGAGGGCACAGAGGTACACAGAGAAAAATATCTCTGTGGCTCTCCGTGTGCTCTGTGATGAGAGCCTTTTTTGGCAACGAACGGGGAACTCAAGCCACTCATCCCTCGACCGGCGCCGGCGTTCCCCCTCCCCAGCCTTCCGAGACCACCATTCCGGCCAGAATGAACGCGGCGCCAACCAGCACGCGCCCTCCCAGGTGTTCCCCGATGACAACCCAGGAAGTCAGGGCGGCGAAGACCGGTTCGAGCGAGAAGATCAGGGCGGTGTGGGCGGGCGGAGTGTATTGCTGCGCCCAAACCTGCGTTCCGAAGGCAAACGCCGTGGCAAAAACCGCGGTGACGACGATGGCAAACACCAGCCGGCCGGTCCAATGCAGGGTGGCAGCCGGCGCCAGGGGAACGGCGAGCGCGGCGATCATCCCCACCACCAGAATCTGCCCGGGCGCAAGGTGCAGAAAAGAATGCCGGCGCGTATAAGTTCCCACGCGCACGATGTGGACAGCGAAGGCTACGGCTCCGAGCAGTGTCAGCACATCGCCACGATTCACCCCCGCCAGGCGCGAGGGCAGAACCAGAAAGTAGATTCCGAGTAATCCCAGCACCGCGCCGCAGGCGTTGGCCGCACGCAGGCGATAACCCTCAAACAGCGAAATCACCGGCACCAGAATGACGCTGAAGCCGGTTATGAAGGCGCTTTTCGAAGGCGTGGTGAAGAGTAGTCCCCAGGTTTGGAAAGCGTATCCCGCGAACAGCAGGATTCCCAGCACCAGGCTGGGCGCGAGCACCGGCTGCGGCAATCGCCAGCGCACCATAACGGCGAGCATCAGCACGCCGGCCAGGATGAAGCGCAGAGCGATGAAGGGAAACGGCGAGGCGTCCGCCAGCGCGCCCTTGACGATGACAAACGTCGAGCCCCAGATGAACGTGGCGACGACAAGAAGCAGTTCCGCCCTGGCGCGTTGGCTCAAAACCTGAAACTCCTTTGGCGCGTTGTAGGGGCAACCCTTGCGGTTGCCCAAGGGCGGCCACGAGGGCTGCCTCTACGGTCGATATTTTCTCTTTTCAAGACGGATTGGGAAGGGCGGGCTGGCCGCAGAGGTCCAGAATTTCCACGTCGCTCAGCAGGCGGTCCTGGCGTTTGGCGTGGGCGAGGATTTTCTCCACCAATTCCGCGCTTGCCGACACGCCTTGTTTTTCCAGCCAGTGAATCACGTTGGCCTTGCCGCTCAGCGGCCCCACTTCAATCTTCTGCTCCAGGCCGAACCAATGCGAGGGGACGCCGGAATAAACCTGGTTGGCCAGTTCCACGTCCTGCTTGCGAAAGGCCTTCACGACGGCGGCGGCGTGGACTCCGGTGGCGGTGCGGAAGGCGTCCGCGCCCACGACGGGATAATTAGGCGGAATCGGCACTCCCAGCGCGTCCGCCACAGCGTCGCAGTATTCCTTCAGCCGGGCCAGGTCGCGATCGATCGCGCCCATCAGGCGCAGGTTGACCAGCAACTGGTCAAGGGCCGTGTTGCCGGCACGCTCGCCCAGGCCCAGCGCCACGCCGTGGACCTGATCGGCTCCGGCCGCGAGCGCGGCGAGCGCATTGGCCACGGCCAGGCCGCGGTCGGAATGCCCGTGCCAGTCGAGGCGCACCTTTTCACCTGTGGGCTTGATCACTTGCTCGCGCACATAGCGAACGAGCGCCTCAGCACCCTGCGGAGTGGCGTGCCCCACCGTGTCACACACCACGATGGCGCGTGCACCGCACTCGATGGCCGTGGTATAGAGCCGCTTCACGGTTTCGGGCCGGGCGCGCGTGGTGTCCTCCGTCACATACATGGGCGGCACACCGAGGCTGAGCGAGTATTTCACCGCGCGCTCGGTGGTGCGCAGCAGGAAATCCAGCGACCAGTCTTCCGCATACTGGCGGATGCGGCTTGAGCCCAGGAACATGGCGGATTCAATCTCCACGCCCGTGGCCTGCGAGATGTCGGCAATGGGTTGAAGGTCAGCCTCCAGGGTGCGCGCGGCGCAGTTGGGGCGGATGCGCAGTCTGGCGCCGGCAATTTCCTGCACCAGACGCAACACGTCCGCCTTGGCGCGGGGAGTGGCGGCGGGCAGGCCCAAGTCCGCCGAGTCGATGCCGAGCGCATCCATCAGGTGCAGAATCCGCAGCTTCTTCTCGATGGGAGGATCGAGGACGGAGGGCGATTGCAAGCCGTCGCGCAGCGTCTCATCATCCAGGCGGGGCGCGGACGCGAAGGCCCCTTCCGGACCTTGCGCCCGGTTCCAGTCGTAAATGAGGCCGCTTGCTGAACTCATGGAGGTGGCAGGGGGTTACGTCATTTGCGAGAGATGCAGAACAATATTGTTCGTCGGATCACCGGTTTAACCGATCACCCGATTCTACAGGCGCGCCGCCGCAGGCGCTACTGCGGCGGCTTGGATTTCGTACCAAAGAAATCGCCCCAAAGCGTTACGGGGCGGATTTGAAATTTCTGGCCGGCGGTGGAATTGTCCGCCGAGACCGGGCGATAGATCGTATGGCAACGCTCGCAGCGGTAGACTTCGGCGTTCTTGCCGAATTCCTTCAACGCCGCTTCCTCTTCCTCGCTGAGCGCCAATCGCAAGGGGTGATAGTAGTACCAGCGCTTCAGGTGCCCGACGCAGAGCTCGCCCTTGGCATCCTTCTCATCGCAGGCACGCTGCCCGGGCTTCTTCTCTTTAACTTTCAAGGTTATGGTGCCCACTCAGCATCTCGCTCATTCGGATTTTGTTGTTGAATCTTGAGTCTGAAGTCCTGTTGAGGATGACAAAATAGATCTCCCTTGTAGCGGCGCTCGATGAGCGCCGAAAACGACGATCGCAGACCGCCGCTACAATACGGACGTCGTCACTATATTCTCTCCGCCTCAGTAAATGCCGCCCTTCAGCCGCTT
>JASHTO010000321.1 GCA_030040515.1 Terriglobia bacterium | reverse complement strand
AACACGTCAATCCAGCGGTGAACGTCGCGTCCGCCGACGCGCGGGAAATACTGATTATCGAAAAGCTCGCCGAGAAAGAGTATCTTGGCGGCGGGCAGAAACACCACCGTATCCTCGGGCGACTGGTCGCCCGCGAGCAGGCTGATCATGCGGATCTCCTGCTGGCCGACATTCAGCGTCAGCTTTTCATCAAAGGTCAGAGTGGTGGGCGTAATGTGGAAGCCCCGCATGCGCGCCTCCAGCTTCCATCCGTCTTCGGTGTGGATACGGTTGGCAAGCTCATCGCGGTACCGGAGCATTTCCGTCTGCGCCTGCCGGGTGGAGACGAGCGTCGCCTGCTCGTCGGTGAAAACTTCGTTGCCCAGCATGTGATCGCCGGCCGAACTGGTGTTGAGGACGTAACGGATGGGCTGGTCCGTGCGCTGGCGGATTTCATACAGCAGGTTTCGCGCGTTCATAGGACTGTTGGTGGTGTCCACCACCACCACGCCCTCGGAGGTCAGAATGAATCCCGCCGTCCCCGCCCGCGTAAAGAGCGGGTCGCACTCCTGGTCAATCACATCGTCGGGAATCCACGCGTAAATGTGGGGTTTGACTTCCTTTACGGTGTAAAAATCCGAGGCGGCAGGAAGGTCGCGCGTGGAAGACGTGAGCCCCAGGACCAGCACTGCACAGCCCAAAACGAACTCTCGCCTGCCGTATTCCCTAGATGTCCACATAAACCTGCGCTCGCCAGCCCCGCGGGGTTTTTCCCAGCGCGAGCTGGTGGTACGTAATGGCTTTCACCAGCAGCTTGGCCTGGTGCCGCGGCCGCTGGAATTTTTCACCGCGCGCAATCGCCCTCAGCGAATCGTCCTGGAGGCTCTGGATCTCAAATTCCCGGAAGAGCCAGCCCTCCGCGTCGTGAAGGAACAAAATCTCGCTCAGCCAATTCACCAAAACGCTCGCGGGGTCGGGTCCGGTTACTTGCACTCGCACTTCCTCGCGAGGGTCGATCGTCTCCAATTCTACAATCAAGTAAAACAATGCGCGAGCGGCATTGGCGAATACTTCCTCGCGCGTCGCCCCGAACGCTTCAAAGCCAACGTCGGCCGTATGTTCAAGAAGACGAAATTCCACCATCCGTGGTTTCGCAACCTCGATTTTCGATGCTGCATCCGGGCAGCGGCCCATCATGATACTGGAGGCAGGGCTGGTTGGGTAGGCGGAGGGAATTCACGGACCTGCAAATGCCATTCCGCCTGGTAGCATCTCGGTTTGAATTCTGTAGCGGCGGTCTATCGACCGTCGCAGGGGCTTGTCCGTCGGCTGACGGACAAGCCCGTACAACGCGACGCTCATAGAGCACCGCTACAGCCGTTGGCGGCGAGCGACAATGTGAGAATCCGGGCCCAGAATTCGAACTGAGACACTACCCAACGCCTACAGCTCTTGCCTTTTGGCGACGCCTCAAGTACGATGGCGGAACTTCCTGGTTTTTCCTATGTCATCAGACGACGCCTCGGTAAAAATTGACGTAATGCTGACGTTTGGTTTTGGTGCCGGCATGTATTATTTCATTAAAGGCTTCCGCATTTTTCGCGAGTATCGTGTGCTGATGGACACACCGGAAATCCCCATCCGCAGTGTGGCGATGGGGCTGGTAGAAATTCACGGAAAGGCGAAGATTGAGCAGCCGGTGCCGAGCCCGGTCACGCGCACGCCGTGCTGCTTCTACAAGGTTGACATCGAGCACTGGGTGACGGACAAGAACGGCGGCCACTGGTCGCACGTTGCCACAGACGCCGACGGCCCGAAATTCTACCTGGAAGATCCTTCGGGCAAAGTGCTGGTGGACGCGCACCAGGCGGAATACGATCTGCTTCAAACCGCAAGAGTGGAGACAGGGGGCGGCCTGGCCTCGACCCTGCGCCGTGCCTTTCCCAGCATCACCGGATCGAGTGCCATCGGCGCCGCTGCTGTGCCCGCGTCAGATCTGTGGTCTTACGCTTCCGACGCCGTCTCGCGCCGCAAGCACGGCTGGGGCGGAGGTTCGAGAGAGCGCTACCGGCTGACGGAGTTCCTGGTGGTTCCCGATCACTGGTACGATTTAACGGG
Organism: Terriglobia bacterium; assembly: GCA_030040515.1. Lineage (GTDB taxonomy): Bacteria > Acidobacteriota > Terriglobia > UBA7540 > UBA7540 > Bog-366. The sequence continues at coordinate 2,666 of JASHTO010000321.1, read as the reverse complement.
CACGTGCGTGGAAAATCCCACACCCCAGGATGAGCACGACCGCAACATGATTCAGAAGGGAACGAACGAGCCCACGTTGCTGCTCACCTGGCGGAGCGAGGAGGAAATCCGGCGAACGCTGCGAAAGCGCGCCGTGCAACACATCTTCGGCGGGGCATTCTTAGCCGTGGCCTGTCTGGGCATCTTTCTGGCTAAACACGGATGGCTGATCTGACAAAGGAGAAATCTTTCCATGGGCATCGCAATTCTGGTGGGGCTGGTCGTAATCCTCTTCGTTGTGGGAATCTTCGTTTACCTCATTACCATCTATAACAGCCTGATTCGCCTGAAGAACGACATTGACAAGGCGTGGGCGAACATTGACGTTCTGCTCAAGCAGCGGCATGACGAGCTGCCCAAGTTGATCGAAACCTGCAAGGGTTACATGCAGTATGAACAGAAAACCTTCCAGCTCATCACTGAGGCGCGCACGGCGTACATGAAGGCTGGCTCCGTGGGCGAGAAGGCCCAGGCGGACAACATGATAACCGGCGCGCTCAAGAGTCTGTTCGCCGTGTCGGAGAACTATCCCGACTTGAAGGCTAACAATAATTTCATGCAGCTTCAAAAGCGCATTTCCGAGCTGGAGGAGAAGATCGCCGACCGGCGCGAGTTCTTCAATGATGACGTGAACACCTTTAACATTCGAATCCAGCAGTTTCCAGACGTGATCCTTGCCGGCATGATGCGCCTTCAGCACCATGACCTGTTCAAAGTGGCGGAGGAAGACCGGCAGGACGTGGAAGTGAAGATGACTTAACGGTCTGCCTCAGGTCAGAGACGACCATTGAACGGGCTAAAAGGAAAGGGGACGGGAAATGATTATCGCGATTGTGGCCATTGCCATCCTGCTGCTCATCGCCATCGTGGTGATCGGGGTGATCGTGTACCTCGTAGGCGTCTACAACAACCTGGTGGCGTTGAAGAACGATATTGATCGCTCGTTTGCCGACATTGACGTGCTGCTGAAGCAGCGGCATGACGAATTGCCGAAGCTGATCGACACCTGTAAGGGCTACATGCAGTACGAGCAGAAGACGCTGCAAGCGATTACCGATGCCCGCACCGCCTACATGCGCGCCACGACTCCCGCTGAAAAGACGCAGGCCGACGGCATGGTGAGCGGCGCGCTGAAATCGCTCTTTGCCGTGGCGGAAAATTATCCCGACCTGAAAGCCAACACCAACTTCATGCAATTGCAAGGGCGGATCACGGAACTCGAGGAGAAAATCGCCGGCCAGCGCAGCCGCTACAACGCGGACGTGAACTCTTTCAACATCCGCATCGGGCAGATCCCCGCCAACTTCGTGGCCGGCTTCATGCATCTGCAACCGCACGCTCTCTTCCAGGTTGCAGAAACCGACCGCGAGGATGTGAAGGTGAGCTTTACCTAGGAATATTTGCCGCCAGGCTTTCAGCACCTTCCCTCAGAATACCATAGTGGGTCAGTTTAAATTCCGTAGGGGCAGGGCGTGTCCCACGCTTGTCCAAATTAGGGGAATGACTTACTTGACCTACCCAGGACCAGCCAGGGCGACGCCGAGGTCGTTGCGTGCCCCGGCCCACCGCTTGGGCCGGCAGTCCGTCGGTCAGCAGACCCGTCCACCAACAGCAAAGGGCAGGCACGAGGCCTTGCCCCTACGTTGGTTTTCAGTGGTAGCGAATCTGAGTTTTGGCGTTCAGAGGGATGAGGGTGAAATCAAATTCTTCCAGCGCTTCATCTTTTTCGGTAATGACGAGGAGGTATTTTCCGATCTTGGCGATCAGTCCGGCGGATGTAATCTTGGACCCCACGAAGCCGTTGCCCGTGCGCATGTCGTCGAAATCAGGGAGCTTGCCGCGGGTCGTGCTATGTGCGTCTTCCCAATCCACTTCTCCGGGACGGAATCGAACACCGTGAATCAAAACACCCTTTGCCTTGGCCATGAGCGCTCCATACTATTTGATGCTGGACGAACTGGCACAGGGCGCCAATCCCATCCTATAAGGCTAGCGGCCATTTGGGATTGTTGCAAGGGTTAAGTTCGGAAAAATTGCGCAGAATCTCCCTTCTGGTCAGCATGATTTTCTGTAATGCTTTGAAAATAAAATGGTTGGAAGGCAGGGCTGGGGTCGGAGCGGCGGCCGCTTGGGGAAATTGGCCGAAATTCGCTTCTTCGATAGTTAATCCCTTTGATTTTAACAGGATATGAAATGAAGCCTGATCTCAAAACCCTGCATAGGGGGTCGTGGGAGATGATTCATGCTAATCGTCCGGCCCCGGATGCGGCCCTTGAAACTCCGAGCAGCACGGTTTTTGCACGGGACGGAATTCTATCAGCTCCACGCGCGTCAGGTCCGGCATGGCTTGAAACTAACGTCGAGCATAGCAGAGGATTGCACGCCTAACCCGGCATACGATGGGAAATCCGTCTGGCCGGAAGATTCACGCCCGATTGGATTGACTCCCTCTTTTGGCAAGCCGTACCATCATGGTGTGAGATTATTTGCAAAAATACGCGCGGCAGCGTTTTCCTTGGGCATGATGGCCGTGGGGCTTAACTTTGCCACGGCCGTCTTGCGCGCCGATGAATTCAGCAAAACCTTCCACTATTCCACCCGCATGTTTTCCTTCGGCACGCTCACCA
>JASHTO010000320.1 GCA_030040515.1 Terriglobia bacterium | reverse complement strand
ATCCCCAGGAAGCGCTCAAGGCCCAGGGCGATGGTCAGCACTGCGCCCAAGGCCGCTCCGGCGGACACCCCCAACGTATAGGGATCCGCCAGCGAGTCCCTCAGCATCGACTGAAATAGGCCTCCGGTCAGAGCGAGGGCGCCACCTGCGAGCAATCCGAGCAGCGTTCGCGAGATCCGAAGCTGCACAAAGATTGGGTAGTCCGGAGATTGCTTTGTCATCACCCGTTCCAGGCTGATGGAACCGGAGCCGATCCAGGGAAGAAGCAGTGCCGCAAGCAGGAACAAGCCTGCCGACGCCCAAATCCAACCGGTCGGGCGAGCCGCGCTCATCGGTAAAGCACCCACGGATTTCCCTCCGGTGTGTGCGTCATGCGTAAACGCGGAGACAGCCAAGTCAACCACTCGGAGGCTTTTGCGGCTTCCGTTGTCGGAAAGTCGGCTGCCAGTTTTCCCTGATGGAGAATCAGCACCCGCGTGCAGTGGGTGAGCGCAAGATTCAGGTCGTGCGTGATGGCGATACAAAGCGCGCCTTCACGCGCGAGTTCGGCGAGCGTTGTGAAGCACTGCAATTGCTGGTGAACGTCGAGGTACGTCGCCGGCTCATCGAACAGCATTAACTCGGGACACTGAGCGACGCACGCGGCCAGCAGAATCCGCTGTTTCTCGCCTCCGCTCAGCGAGGAGAACGGCCGGTAGCGAAACTGCAAGCAATCCATGCGGCGCATGGCATCCTCGGCGTACCTGCGATCTTCATCCGATTCAAACCAGCGGTCAGCGTGGACGTATCGCCCCATCAAAACCATCTGCTCGACGGTAAAAGGCAAATCCTGCTGTGTCGCTTGGGGAAGATGACTGACGCGTCGCGAGCGCTCTCGAGGCGGCCACGCCCGAAGCGGACGGTCCCGCAAAAGAATGTCTCCGCAATCCGGGAAGCGCAACCCCGCCAGAATATCCAGCAGCGTGGTTTTGCCGGCTCCGTTGATGCCCATCAACACGATGAATTCGCCGCCTTCGGCGGAAAAGTTGATGGAGTCAAGGACGTGGCGGCCGGGATACCCGAAGGATACCTTGTTCACGGAGAGCAGCGTGCTCATGGCCGTTGCTCCTTCTGGTGGATCCTGGCTCGTAACAATTCCACCGCCTCCACAACGCGAGGTCCCGGGGTTACCAGACACTCCGACGTAAGCCCGAAGACCATTCCCTTCCGGACGGCGCTCAGTTCATGGTGAGCAAGCCATGGCTCCTTCAGACCTTCTTCCAGGCCCGCCGTGCTTTCGCCGGGCTGATTTATCATCGAGGCATCCAGGATGATGTCAGGATTGAGGCGCACGACAGTTTCGAGCGAAATCCGCGGATAAAGGACAGCCGTTTCGGTCAAGGTGTTTTTGCCCCCCGCGATTTCCAGCAACTCCGCCAAATAGGACCCGGGGCCGACGGCCACGAGGTTCGTCAACTCGCCGGGAGTTCGCCCCACGATGACCAGCACGGTCGGATGGGACTTGTCGCGTGTCTGCGCCTGAATGGCAGCGAGACGCGATTGAATATCATGGTTTAGGGTAGTCGCTTGATCCGGCAACCCCACGGCCCGGCCGATCTCCACGACCATCGAATAGATTTCATCGAGCGATCCCACTTTCACCTCGGTAAAAGGGATGCCGAGTGCCGACAGCCGGTCAGCAAGTATCGTTGCCGAACGTTCAAGAATCACCAGATCGGGTCGCAACAGAGCGATCTTTTCGGGGTCAGGCTTCAGGTACGTGCCGATTTTCGGCAGCGAAAGTACTGCCGGCGGATACCGGCAATAGTTCGAAACACCCACCACCCGGTCGCCCGCACCCAAGGCAAAGAGCGTTTCGGTCGCGCTGGGAAACGTGGATACAATGCGCGTGGGCTGAGCCGGAGGCCCCGATAGCCCCAATGAGACGGCCACAGTGGCCAGCGCAATCCATGTACGAATTCGAATCAATGATTTACTCTCTCCCCGCACCAGGCTTCTGCCCGTGCCGCGAAGCCGATGTCATCGGTCGAGTTCGGGGATGAGCTTCGTTACCAGGCCCGCGACCATTTTGGGCCGGCCTTGGCATTCATCTCTCGCAGCGAGTTACTGACACCGGCGGCGACTTCAAGCTTGCGGGCAAAGAGCCACAACAAGTCGGAGAGACGATTTATAAATGCCAGAATATTCGGCTCAACCACCTCACCGGACTCCATCAGCCGAACAATGCCGCGTTCCGCCCGGCGGCAAACCGTGCGGGCGACATCGTAAACTGCGGCGGTGGGATGTTCCCCGGGGAGAGACCAATCGGACAGGATGCCTTCCATCGCCTCAATTTCGTGAACCTGGCGAGTGAGTTCCTCGACCATTTCTTCGGTGATGGGCACCTGCCCCTTTCGGCTTTCCGGCGGGGTGGCGAGGCTGGAACCCACTTTGAAAAGCTGACGCTGAATGACCTTGGTCCGTTCCCGAAGGTCTGCATCCTCGCAAATCGAACGCGCCATGCCGAGGACCGAATTCAATTCATCAACCGTGCCGTAAGCCTCAACACGCGGCGAGGATTTCGAAACGCGAATCCCTCCCGCGAGCCCGGTTTGTCCGCCGTCGCCTCTTTTGGTTGCAATGCTCATGGAAGCCTCCTTCGCAATCCCCCCGTCGGAGTGAGATCTGTTCGTGGTTCTGATGAATGACTTGACGCCTGATGGCTAAAGGTCCGATGTATTGGACGCTTTTGTGCCAAAGTCAACCTTGGGCCGGCCGCAAACCTTCGACGAGAAGAGGATTCAACTGCAAGAAAGGAATGAAGAGTTGTCGTGGATCGGGAACGCATTCCTTCTGTCTTCCGCAGAAAGTGAGCTGCTCTGTCCCCAGGTAGGTCTCCTGGCTTGGAGGGAGGCCCAAAACTGAGCCCGACCGTTTCGCCTTCCCCGATTCCTGCACCGAGTGGCTCTGATCGAAACGGCAACCCTCACTTACAGTGGCGGGACCGCGCCGGTTTTTCACCGGACTTCCCTGTTACGCCCTCGCGGGCACCTGAGGAATCAAAGTATGCACGAAGCGCAACCTCGTTGGCAAGCGTGCCGGGGGGACTTGACAGCAAGTTGGGTGCGGAGTATGAATGATGCTGTCTGGTGCGAGGTTCGCTTAATCGGGAAGCCGGCGAGAATCCGGTACGGCCCCGCCACTGTGAACGCGGAGAGCTCGAGCGAGGGATGCCACTGGGGTAAACCCTGGGAAGGTGGCTCGGGCTTGGTGATGCGTCAGTCAGGAAACCGGCCAGACGCCCACGAATCACGAAATCGGCTTCGGAGGGAAGCTCGATGAGCCTTTCGTTGTTGCGCTTTCGGCGCTGAATCACGGCAAGAGCGCGCTCGCATTATTCCCCCGCTTAGGCGGTGTGATTCGGTATCTCTCTGGGCTACAAAAAGAAGAAAAGTGGTGACGCTCATTCTTGGGGGTGCGCGCAGCGGCAAGAGTCGATTTGCGCAGACGCTCGCAGCAAAGGGCCGGCATGTGGCCTTTATCGGCACCGCACGTCCCAGCGACGCGGAAATGCGACGCAAAATTGCCCGCCACCAGTCGGAGCGTCCGGCTTCATGGAAAACCATCGAAGCGCCGGCGAAACTGGCGAAGGCAATTGCCTCGCGAGCCCCGGAGACCGATGTCATTCTCATCGATTGCCTCACCGTTTACGTCGACAACGTGATGAGCGCCCGGCGCGGCGACTCCGTGAAGATCCAGAAGGATTTTGATGAACTCTGCCATGAGATTCAAAGATCACAATGCTCCATCATTCTCGTTTCCAATGAGGTTGGTTGCGGAATAGTTCCCGCATTTCGAAGCGGCCGCCGCTACCGTGACATCCTCGGCCAGCTTAATCAACGGATCGCAGCAATCGCCGATCGCGTAATCCTGATGGTCGCGGGTGTGCCACTTACCTTGAAGCGCGATGGGCGCTTGTTGGGCGTATGAGCAACATCTATTTACTTCGTCACGCTGAAACGGACTGGAATCGAGAAGATCGGCTGCAAGGGACCTTGGACGTTCCAATCAACGCAGCCGGTGTTCAGCAATCTTGCACTCTGGCCCGACGGCTGCAAAAACGGCGAATTGGCCGCGTCTTCACCAGCCCTCTCCTGCGGGCGCGCCAAACCGCGGCAATCATTGCATCGAACCGAGAATGTGATCCGAGCGTTCACGACGATCTTCGGGAACTGGACCACGGCGTCTGGTCAGGGAAGACCATGAAGACCCTCAAACGCTTGTATCCCAGTCAGGTTGAGGCTTGGCGCTTCGAACCTGAAAAATTACGCATTGATCGCGCCGAACCCCCGCAGGATGCCTACATCCGGGCGGCCCGCTTCCTGAGAATGCTGCTGGAAACGCCGCTCATCGGGAACGTACTCGTGGTTGGACACGGCGTGACGAATTCGCTCATCTTGTGCGCGGCCGCCGGCGCGCCCATCGGAGACGCCGGGAAGTTTGCGCAATCGAATGGGTCCATCGCAGTGCTTCACGCGCAAGGTCGTATGGTTATTTCCGTTGGAGAGTTGAATGATGAGCCCGCCAGTTAGGGGGATGGAATCCGAAGAAGCGCGGTTTTGGTCGGCGGTGGCTTCGGTACCCGCTATCCAGCCCGAGTGGCAGGAGCGCGCCGCTGCCAGACTCGACAGTCTCACCAAGCCCCCCGGCAGTCTCGGACGGCTGGAAGAAATTGCCAAACGACTTGTGGGAATCAGGGAAGAGACATGGCCACGATGTGCCGCAAAGGCTATTTTTACGTTGGCGGCTGATCACGGCGTGACGGAGGAGCGCGTTAGCGCTTATCCAAAGGAAGTAACGCGCCAGATGGTCCTGAACTTTCTTTCACAGGGCGCGGCGATCAATGTGCTGTGCCGCCATGCTGGTATCGATGTGATTGTCGTCGATATCGGCGTTGATGGAGATTTTTCCGGCTCGCGCGGCCTGATTGATCGGAAAGTCGCACGCGGCACCAGAAATATGGCGCGCGAAGCAGCGATGAGTCACGCCGAGTTGCACACGGCGCTCAACGTGGGCCTGGACCTGGCAGAAACGGCAGCCCGGGAAGGACGAACGCTGATCGGCACCGGCGAAATGGGCATCGGTA
>JASHTO010000029.1 GCA_030040515.1 Terriglobia bacterium | reverse complement strand
TACTTTTCGCGCTGGGGTTGGAAGACTCGATTTTTGGAGTCACGTTTGAATGCAACTATCCCCCCGCCGCGCGCGCGAAGCGCGTGGTGGTGAATGCCAGGATTCCGCCGGGGCTTTCCGCCGCGGAAATCGACAGTGCAGTGGCCAGTTACGTAGCACGTGGCGAGAGCATTTACAAAATCGATGCCGAGGCGCTGCGGGAAATCCAGCCGGACCTGATTGTAACCCAGGATTTGTGCCACGTCTGCGCAGCTTCCTCAGATGATCTTGCCACCATCCTGGACGCTTACCTCCCAAATTGCAAGGTCTTGTCGCTAAATCCTCATGTATTGGATGAAGTTTGGAACGATATTCTGATGGTGGGTAAAGCCGCCAGCCGGCGCCCGCAAGCGGAGGCGCTGGTTGCGGGCATTCGGGCGCGAATGGAAAAACTCCGGCGGGAATCCGCAGGCCAGCCGCGCCTGCGCGTGCTGTTTCTCGAATGGCTTGACCCGCCTTATGTTGGCGGGCACTGGGTTCCGGAGATGGTGGCGCTGGCGGGCGGTGAAGATGTCCTTGGCGTCTCTGCCAAGCCCAGCTTCCGGGTGAGTTGGGAGCAGGTGCTCAAAACCCAGCCGGACGTGGTGATCGTCGCGCCCTGCGGATACGATGAAAGCCAGGCGCGGGCGGAGTTGAACCAGTTTCAATTTCCCGCGGGCTGGGAAAATCTTCCCGCTGTGCGCCGCGGCCACGTTTTCCCCGTGGACGCGCAAAGCTATTTTGCCCGCCCCGGTCCCCGCCTGGCCGAAGGGACGGAATTGCTCTCCAGCATTTTCTCTTCGCTGCTCACCGCACAACCGAAAAAACCGGTAGCGCAGAGTCTCGCCTTCCAGAGACTCTGCGGCTTTTGACTCTGTTCATGGTTTGCATATTCGGGCACGCAGGTCGGTGGGCAGGTTAATGTGATCCACAGGGATAGGGCTCCCCCCTCCCTCTGGCGCCTGCAAGGTCCCCGTGTAATCGTGCACGCTCGACCATTTCCAGTCTTCCGGTCGTCTTACCAACCCGGCCCTCACTGGGTTCAGATGAATATACTCCACGTCTTCGTGGTATTCCCTGACCGTGCGCATACCGCTCCAAGTTAAAAATTCAGCAGCCAGTGGTATTCGCGCAGCACCATGACGATGATTCCGATCACGGTCAGCTCCACGGTGAGGATAGTGATGCGGCGGGTGAGGGCGGGATTCTTCGCCTCGCGTTGGATGATGGGCAGGTTGATAAGGGCGCTGGTGAGGGAGGCCAGCACCACGCCCGTTCCGGCCAGTCCCGGAGCCAGTTGCCCCTGGGCCACCATGTTGGCCGCGGCGGCGGAGGTGCTGGCGCTGCTTACGAGGCCCCCCAGAATGCTGATTCCCAGAAAGCCAAATTTGCCGAGGTGGCGAACGCCCAGCGTGGAGGCTACTTGAATGAGCAGAAAGAGCAGGGCAAAGTTCAGCACGTGGCGTATGGAAACGGGCAGCTCGACGTGAATTTCCGCCGGGGTGTCCTTGCCGCGCGCTCGCGAGCGCCCCACCATGATCAGTGAGCCGATGGCCATCACCAGCAGTGGCGCGGCGGCGGAGGCCACGGCGGCGGGAGCAAAAATCGCTAGAATCGCCAGGTTGCGCGTGAACATGGCCAGAATGGTGAGCAGCAGCGCGGCCACCGCCACTCCCAGCGGCGTGTCGGGAGCGCCACACGGCCTCGCCAGTTCGGCTGCCGCGGCCGTGCTGTTCACCAAGCCCCCCAGAAAACCGCTCAGGTAAACTCCGCGCGTTCCGTAGAGCTTCAGCAGCACATAATTCACAAATCCGATACCCGCAATCACGATTACAATCACCCAGGCGGAGCGTGGGTTGATGAGCTGCCAGGGATCGACGAACCGGTTGGGCATGATGGGATAAATCACGAAGCCCAGCAGCCCCAGCAGGACCGCGCTGCGGATTTCCACCAGCGTCAGGCCGCCCGCAAATTTCTTGAGCTCCACTTTCCACGCCAGCAGCATGGTGATGAGAACCGCGGAGGCCACCGGAGTGAAGACGTGCCCGATGCCTACCAGGTACCCGGCCACAAAAACCAGCAGCACGGCCATGGAGGTGGTGAGTTCCGGCGGGCGTGAGGCAAGGAAATTTCGTACGTCGTTCGAGGCCAGGAGCAGTAACACTCCGGTAAATGCCACCACCGCAAGCGCCACGGGCATGTGCGCACTCAGCATCCCCAACACGCATACAAAGGCGAACATGCGCAGGCCGAATTCCTTGTTCGCCCATTCGCGCTCAATGCCCACCAGCATGCCGATGCAAAGCGAAGCGGCAAACTGCACGGCGATCATTGCCGTGGGGATTTTGAGGGTTGCTGCATCTGGATCTTGCCAGTTCATGCTGAATACTTTAGCGGTGGCGCGCTTGCCGGAACGCCGGAATAAAGGCCGTCTGGCTAATGCCACGCCAGACCCGCATCAGTCTGCGCTTTTTCGGTGGGTCGGTGCAACTGAAAAGGGAAGTAATCATCCTCCGGCAAAGCCGGAGGCTTTGCGGTGGCTGGCCCCTCAAAGGGGCCTGACCGCCACCCTCAGAAAGAAACCCCTCACCCCAACCCCCCTCCCCCTCTTCCATGGGGAGAGGGAAGAGGGGGAGGGGGGTTGGGGTGAGGGGTCCGTTCGAAACGATTAAAGCCCACGACTTGCTGATTCCCGGACCTGTCAAACCCCGATTGCCACCCTGGCAAAGCCGGGGGATCTCCCAACGGATTAGGTAGTGGAACAGTTTCAATTCGTAGCGGCGAGTTTACCTCGCCAAATGGCGGCGTAAGGCCGCCGATACGTTAAAC
>JASHTO010000319.1 GCA_030040515.1 Terriglobia bacterium | reverse complement strand
GAGCTTGCCGGCGCCCGCTCCGCCACTTCGGATTCTCTGCAACTGCACCAGCGGCTCGAAGCGGAAGTCAAATTGCGCGCGGAAGCGGAAACGAAGTGGCGCGAGGCCCAGGCAAACCTTGATGAGCAGAAGAAGCTGCTGGAGGAAGCAAGGAAAACCTTGACCGAAACCTTTCAGGCGCTCTCCGCCGAAGCCCTCAAGAGCAATAACCAGGCCTTCATCGCCCTGGCGCGAAGTCAGTTTGAAACCTTGCAGGCGCAAGCCAAGGGCGATCTGGAAACTCGCCAGAAAGCCATCGATGGCCTCATCAATCCGCTCAAGGAATCGCTGGGACGGTACGAGCACCAGATTGCGGAAATGGAGAAGGCCCGGCAGAAAGCATACGGCACGCTGGACGAGCAATTGCGAAATCTGGCCGAGGCCAACAAGCGCCTGGAAGATGAAACCAAACATCTGGCGAGCGCCTTGAGCTCGCCACTGAAAGCCCGTGGGCGCTGGGGAGAGTTGACGCTGCGCAGGGTCGCAGAGCTGGCGGGAATGTCGGCGCACTGCGATTTCTCGGAACAGGAAACGATCACGGCGGACTCAGGCCGGCAACGCCCGGATATGATCGTGAACCTTCCGGGCAATCGCCGGATCGCGGTGGACGCCAAGGTGCCGCTGCAAGCTTTCCTCGATGCGGTCGATGCAGAAAAAACAGAAGAAGAGAGAGCGAAGGCTTTGACCGCGCACGGACAGTTGGTCAGAACCCACATGAACCAGCTTGCGGAGCGGAAGTATTGGGAGCAAGTAGGCCCGGAGCTGGAATTGGTCGTCTTGTTCCTGCCTGGTGAATCGTTTTTCAGTGCGGCTCTGGAACAGGACCGGCAATTGATCGACGATGGGATGCAGAAGAAGGTCGTGCTGGCCACTCCCACGACGCTCATCGCGCTGTTGCGGTCAGCAGCTTACCTGTGGCAGCAGGAGAAGATCACGCAGAACGCAAAAGTGATCAGCGACCTCGGCAAGCAGCTTTACGACCGCATCGGTACTCTGCTGGAGCATTTTGAGGAAGTGGGAAAATCACTGAGTGGCGCGGTGAAGTCCTACAACAAAGCGGCGGGCTCCCTGGAATCGCGCCTGCTGGTCGCGGCGCGGCGGTTCAAGGAACTTGGTGCGACGACGGGCGAAGAACTTCCGCAACTCGAACCGCTGGAAGAAACCCATCGTGCCCTGGTCGCGCCGGAGAAGGAATTACAGCAACAGGAGTCGGTGGCTGGAAGCGAAGGCGGGGAACCGAAGTAGTTCAATCCCTCCCAAAAAACTTCGGGGGTGCATCGCTGCACCCCCGGAAGTTCTATTCAACTCTTTGAAAGAGTCTTACCTCTTTTTCTTGGCTTTCTTCTTCGCTGCCATTCTATTCTCCTCCGAGCTTCTGAGATTTTCGCGCCAGAGTTATCTGGCGGAGCGCGTATTCAATCACCATGTATAGAGTTACCGAATTATCTTGTCAAGTGGAAAGTGATCATTGAAGGCGAAAAAAGTGAAGAGCAAGAATGGACGCAGTCCGTCTCAACGGCAGCACACCGACGTTTTCTCGCATTCGAACCGCGCAAACGCTGCGGGGAATTGCCGTCCGCGCGCGTGTGAAGCGAACGATCTCAGCGTTGCCAATCCAAATAAGGTAAACTGAATTGCGGGCAGGGCGCGCGAGCGTTGAATCACTTTCCATGCGGAACTGCCGAGGGCGCTACGAGGGCAACCATGAGCACAAAGTCTGCATCTCCCAGCCATCAGAGAAATGTGATGACAAAGATTGCGCGTATAATTTGTGTTCTGCTCACCGTGGCCGCTTTTGCCGGCGCCCAGGATCAGCAGGAAGCACCCCCCGTCGCCGGCACCCTGAAAGTAACCAGCGAGGTTGTGAACGTCTACGCAGTCGTGAGGCAAAAGAACGGGCACCTGATTCCGGACCTCAACAAAGACGACTTTACCCTCGAAGAAGACCAGCAACCCCAAGTCATCAAGTATTTCTCGCGCGAAGCAGACACGCCGCTCACCATCGGCATCCTGGTGGACACGAGCCCCAGCCAGGAACGCGTGTTGGAAGTGGAGAAACAGGAAGCCGAATCATTTCTTAGCGAGGTCATGCGGCCGAAGGACCTTACCTTCGTCTTTCATTTCGATGTGGACGTCGAACTCGACCAGGACTTGACCTCGGACCTTAATCGCCTGGACAGCGCGATCGAATCCGGCGAGATTAACGGCGGAGGCGTGCGCACGCCGGGGACTTTCCCCACCGACCAGCAGGGTGCGACGCACCTTTATGATGCCGTTTACCTGGCGGCGCACGACGAGCTCAAGAACGAGGTGGGCCGCAAAGTTCTCATCCTGCTGACTGACGGCGAAGACCAGGGAAGCAAAGTCACGTTGGAAAGGGCGCTGGAGGCTGCGCAAAAGGCCGATGCCATCATTTACGCCGTCGATATTCACGACCGGGGATTTTACGCGCGACAGGGCATGGGATACGGTGGGGAATCGGTGTTGCGAAAACTCAGTGAGGAAACCGGCGGGCGCGTGATCGATTCCAGCCCCAAGGACAGTTCCGAGGCGTTCCAGCAGATTGCCCGAGAGCTCCGCACCCAGTACCTGTTGGGATATACGCCCACCAACACCAAGCTTGACGGAACGTTCCGCAGAATCGAAGTTAAGGTTCGCACTCCGAACGTCAAGGTCGATGCCCGGCGCGGATATTACGCTCCCACTGGTTGAGAAGGAATTACTGCGAAGGCGCGAAGTAACCCGTCTTGGCGCGAACGGTAAGGCTCTTGTCGACGGGCACAACGGAAATTCCGCGGTAGGTTCCATCCCGCGCGGTGTTGGTGGAAACGTAGTCAATCAGAAACTGCGTACGCAGGTCACGCCCGATCATTCGAAAATCCTCCGCCAAGTCACTCGCTTCGAATGGAAAGAAGGCACGCCCACCCGTTTCCTGTGCCAGCCGCTTGAGCACCTTGTCGCCGCGCTCTTCGGCGCCGCTGCGATTGGTGCTGATGGCGAAGATGGTCACTCCCGCCCGCTGCGCCATGGCGAGTGCTTCTTCGCGCGTGTGTTCGCTGTGATTGTCCTCACCATCGCTGATCAGGATCATCAATTTGCGCAAGTAAGGCTCGGGAGGCGGGAAAAAGTAGAGCTTGTCCCGACAGGCAAGAAATATCGCGTCGTAAAGACTGGTGACGCCTCCCGGCTGCAATGCGCGAATGGCATTGGCGAGCTTCTCGACATTGTCCGTGTAATCCTGGGTGATCAAGGGCGCGACGTCGAAGCTCAAAACGAAAGCCTGGTCCTTTCCCCTGCGAACCGTGTCGGTGAGGAAGTCAATGGCCGCCTGCTGCTCGAATCGAAAACGGTCGCGAATGCTGTTGCTAGTGTCAATCAGAAGGCCGATGCGCATGGCCAAGTCGGTTTCTCGGCTGAAATACGTGATCGTCTGCGGTTTGCCGTCTTCGTAAAGATTGAAATCGTCCTTGGTCATCATGATGACCAGGCGCCCCTTCTTGTCGGTCACCGTCAAGGGAACGTCGACGTAATAAACTGGAACTCGGATGGTGGAGGTCGTGACGGTTGGCTGGGTGGATTTTGTAAAAGAAGTGGCTTGCGCGGTGCTCGAAGGCGCGCCGGCGGGTTGCGCCTTGCTGGCAGGCGCGGGCTCCTGCGCAAAGGCCCATCCGGGAACGGTGCACAGCAAAAATGCGATAGCGAGAATTCTCTTGATCATTGCATGATTCAGCCTGCCGCCAGCCATTATAGGAAGCGCGTCTGGGACCGTCAACGAGCATCAGCACAGCGTCGGCGGCAGCAGGAATATTAAACTTACTCCCGCACGCTTCGGGTAAGGCGAGAAGTCAACACAAATTGTTGGAAGCGGCGCCGTGGGCGGCCGGTTGCCTTGCCATCGCCTTTTTTCGCGCCAGCCGATTCTCCATTCGTCGCGGGTAACCTTCGCGCGACGTCACTTCCCCGCGCTCAAACTTGTATTCCGTGCAGGCGGCGCCCTCCAAGCCCAGGCGAACCAACGAGTCAATATCCAGCCGTCCTTCCGCTTCGTCCAGTTCCTCCGGACGCGCGAAAATCGCGGGGGCGCGCGGCATAAAACGCGGGCAACAATCTTCAAAGGGCTCGCACGAGATTTTGTAGGTCCCGATCTGCCGCGCCCAGCGGAGAATTTCCGCCTTGTCATCCCCCGCCAGGGGGCGATAAACCGGCAGGCCGATTCCCTGGTCGATGGCGGCAAGATTGTGGAGCGTCTGCGATGCGACCTGGGAGACGTTGTCGCCGGTGACCAGGCCCAAGGCACGCTCCGTGCGCGCGATTTCCCGCGCGATGCGCGCCATCATGCGGCGATAGAGCAGCACCCGGAAACTCTCGTGCGCGCCCGCCACAATCTGCCGCTGGATGGCGTCAAAGGGTATGCGGTAGAGCCGCGAAGTAAACTGATAGGGCGTAAGCGCGCGGACAATTTCCTCCGCCACAGCTTCCGAAGAATTGCGCGCGGGCGAAGGGTTGCCGAAGAAGTGCACGAAGGAGATGTGGCAGCCGCGGCGCATCATCTTGTAGGCCGCCACGGAGGAATCAAATCCTCCGGAAAGCAGCGCCACCAATCGCCCGCTGGTGACCGCGGGCAAGCCGCCGGGGCCTTCCACGCGCTGAACGTAAATCAAAGCCTTGCCGGGAACGATTTCCACCTGACAAGTCACTTCGGGATTGACGAGCTTGACCCGTACGCTCGCATCGCGCGAGCGAAGATGCTCCAGCACGCGGCGCCCGAGCTCGCGTTCCATTTCCAGGGAATTCATGCCGTAGTTGGAGTCGGCGATTTTGACGCGCACAGCAAAATTGGCGGGATGGGCTTCCGCCATCATCGCGCACGCCTCCGCGGCGAGCGATTCGAGCGCGCTCGGAACCTCGTGCGCGGGGGCAAGGTAAGCAAGCCCGAAGACCCGGCGCAGGCGTTCCATTATTCGCGGAAGGGCCGCATCGTCGCCGGGGGTCAGAATCAGCCGCTCGGAGACGCTATGCAGCGACGCGACGGGCAAGTCCTCCAGGCTTTGGCGAATCGCGGCGCGTAACCGGCTGAGGAAATAGTTCTTGTTTCCCCCCTTCAGCCAGATTTCGTGATAATGGAGAATCAGGATGCGTTTCATGCAACGTTCACTCGGCCCGAGCCGGCGGTAAATGGAAGATTCGGCGAATTTAGGATAACGAGTTTCACCCGGTGCCGCAAGGATGACCGCCGCTTGACTCCGGTGCGTCGCGCCGGTAGGATTCGCATCAAGCGATTATCCTACTTCCCTTGGAGGTGATCTATGGCTGCGATCAGCTTGCGTCGCGTCGCCCTCGGAACACTAGCGGGCGGTGTCGTGTGGAGCATCTGGAGCACGATGATCAAGCTTGTCTTTCTCGAGCCTCGATACGCGGCCGCTCAGAAGGCCGGGTGGTTCCTGGTCACACCGCGTTATCCCCTCTTCATCCCCTACTGGTATGTTCTGCTTTTCGTTCTGACCTATATTCTGACCTGGGCCTATGTTTCCGTGCGCAATGCGTTCGGACCAGGTCCGGTCACGGCTCTTCGCGTGGGGTTTCTGCTCGGTTTCATGAGTGGATTTCCCATCAGCCTCTCGCTCGCCACATGGGCGCCCTTCAGCCGCGTCATCCCTCTTTGGTGGATGCTCGATCTTTGGGGCGGCTCGATTTTGGCGACATTTGTTTCAGCGTGGATCTACCGAGAGTCTTAAGACATGTCCTTTGTCGTTGATCCTCGGAACTTTGGCAAGGGCCATTTGGTGAAGGATACGCCTGGGCCGGGGGTGCGTCAAAGTCGTGTCGGTTTGGAGTGCGGGAGCTTGCTCCCGCTTTCTGGGTGGCAGCTTGCTGCCGGCCCGCAGCGCGCCCTAAGCGGCAGCAAGCTGCCGCACTCATAACTCGTCTCGATCTCAGCCTTTGTCTTGCGACCGCCGTCGTCCCGTTATCTTACACTTGCGGGACTTTGACGTACCCCTGACGTCTGGGCATCCTCACTGAACGACCGAGAATTCCAGTCTATTCCCCGCCTGATCGATTCGATCCAGCCGCACGCGCACCCGTTCGCCCAGGCGGAATTCGCGGTGCGTGTAGCGGCCGATGATGGCGCGCTGGCGCTCGCGGTAGACGTATTCGTCATCGTCGAGTGTCGCGAGCGGCACGAAGCCTTCCACAAACAGATCGGTGAGTTCCACGAAAAAACCAAACTTAATCAAGCTGATGATGAGCGCGTCGAATTCGTCGCCGACGTGCTGCGCCATGAAGGAGACTTTCTTCCACTCGATGAGCTCGCGTTCAGCGTCAGCGGCGCGGCGCTCCGCCTCAGAGGTCGACAGGCCGAGGGAATGCAGCTCCTGGGGAAGCACAAAGGCCCCACCCGGAAGAATTTGCCTGGTGGCAGCCGGTACCGAAGCGGGTGATGCGGCCAGGTTGCGCCTGCCTGGCATGGCGATGTGGCGTTTTCCGCGCATTTCCTGCGGCACCGCCTTCGCAGCGAGATGGTCATGGCCGTCCTCCACCACACGCGCGCTGTCGCCCTCGCGTTCGAGCGCGGCCTTCAGAATCCTGTGCACGATCAGATCGGGATAGCGGCGAATGGGCGAGGTGAAGTGCGTGTAGGTGGTGGCGGCGAGGGCGAAATGGCCGACGTTCTCCTCCGAGTAGCGGGCCTGCTTGAGTGAGCGCAGCATCAGGTAAGAGAGAATTCGCTCTTCCGGCTTACCCTCCAGGCGCTGCGTCAACCGCTGGTAGTGACGCGGAGTAATATCCAGGTCTTTGGACTCCATCCGCTCAAGAACGCGTGTATGTCGCTCGCGCTCATCGCGTTTGCCGGGGCGGAAGCGCTTCGCCGCGGGCAATTCCACTCCCAGCGAGTAGCCGAAAGTGGCTGCGATCTCCTCAAACTCCAGAACCTTCTTCGCCTCCGGTTTTTCGTGAATGCGGTAGAGCGAGGGAATGCCCTGTCGCTCAAGCCAGCCCGCCACGGTCTCGTTGGCGGCCAGCATGAATTCCTCAATCAGGCGGTGAGCGAGATTCCGCTCCGAGCGCGTAATGCCCACCATGCGGCCTTGCTCATCGAATTCGATGTTGGGTTCGGGCAAATCAAAATCGATGGAGCCGCGCCGCTCGCGCCGTTCGATGAGAATGCGGGCAAGCTCCTCCATCAGCTTGAAATTCGGAAGCATCGCTTCATAACGCCGCGAGGCCGCTGATTCCCCGGCCAGGATGTCGCGCACGGCCGTGTAAGTCATGCGCTCGGCGCTGCGGATGATGCCGGGAACGATTTCGTAGGCGGCGATTCGGCCGTGCGGATCGATTTCCATCAGCGCGGACATCACCAGGCGATCGACGTGCGGGTTCAGGCTGGAAATTCCGTTCGAGAGCTCGAGCGGCAGCATGGGCACGGCGCGGTCGGGAAAATAGACGGAGGTGCCGCGCAGGCGCGCCTCGCGGTCGAGCTCCGTGCCGGGGCGAACGTAGTGCGCCACGTCCGCGATGTGAACGTGCAACAGATAATTCCCGTTGGCGAGCCGCTCCACCAGCACCGCATCGTCAAAATCCTTAGCCGTCTCGCCGTCGATGGTCACGATGGGCAACGCGCGGAAATCCCGGCGACCTGCGCGATCGCGCTCCGAAATGAATTGCGGAGCGGCTTCCGCCTCTGCCAGCACCTGCGCGGGAAAGCGGTGCGGCAGATGAAATTTACGGATGATGATTTCCACGTCCACGCCGAAATCCTCGCGTCGGCCGAGAATTTCGAGCACACGGCCGCGAGGCAATGCCGCCGGGCGCGGATAGGCGGT
>JASHTO010000318.1 GCA_030040515.1 Terriglobia bacterium | reverse complement strand
GTTGCTGGAAGCGATGCGGGATGCGGGTGGAACCGTAATCGGCGTCGACTCGCACGTGGAACTCGGCCACGCCTGGCAGCGCTTGGGTGACGGCGTGGCCATTCAGGGGAATCTCGATCCAGTCGTTCTCCACGGCGATTTGGATTTCATCCGCATGCGCACACAGCGCATTTTGAACCAGGCCGCCTGCCGCACCGGCCACATCTTCAACCTCGGCCACGGCCTTCTACCTGACACGCCTTATGAGAACGTCGTAGCCCTGGTCAAAATGGTGCACGACCTTAGCAGCGAGCAGATCTCTACTGGACGCAATCCAGTGCCGGACTGGAAATTCAGCCGACGAAAATCAGACCAGTACTAATACCAGCTTGAAAGCTCCGGTCAGGTGAGAGTTCTAGGAGACCGAAGCATACGCTTTGGTCGCCGCGGAGGACGTGCCATCCCACCGAACCTGCGGCAGAATGACGTCGTGCCGGATGCGGTGGGCGTGGTCGCGGATCGTGACCAGCATGCTGTCCACCAGCACATCCGAGAGCAGGTGGGGTTGCAACCCGAGGTCAAGAAGCTTCTGGTGGCGCGGGTTGTAATAATGAGTTTCGGCCTCCACGCGCGGATTGGGCAGATGGTTGATGGCCACGCGGAAGCCCAGTTTTTCCGCCTGTTTCTGCACCGTCTCGGCGAGCTCGATCACGCTGAAGCTCTGCGTGAACTGGTTGAAGGCGCGGTACTCGCCCGCTTGCGGTGGGTTAAGGATGGAAAGCTCCACGCAGCGCAGGGTATCGCGGATATTCAGGAAGCCGCGCGTCTGCCCGCCCTTGCCGTAAACGGTGAGCGGGATGCCGGCAATCGCCTGAACGCAAAACCGGTTCAGGGCCGTGCCGAACACTTCATCGTAATGGAAGCTGGTGGCCAGGCGCGGGTCGAGTTCCGTTTCGTTCGTCGCCACGCCATACACCACTCCCTGGTGCAGGTCGGTCGAGCGCAGCTTCCAGACTTTGCAGGCAAAAGTTATGTTGTGGCTGTCATGCACTTTGCTGAGGTGGTAGAAGGAACCCGGCTGCTTGGGGAAGGGAAGGACGTCCTTCCGCCCGCGGTGTTCAATTTCGATGAATCCCTCTTCGATGTCAATGTTGGGGGTTCCGTATTCTCCCATTGTGCCCAGTTTCACCAGGTGAGCGGAAGGCACATGCTCGCGCATCGACCAGAGAAGGTTCAGGGTTCCGGTAATGTTGTTCACCTGGGTCATGACGCAGCGCCGCTGGTCGATCATCGAATACGGCGCGGAGGGTTGCTCGCCAAAGTGCACAATGGCGTCGGGCCGGAATTCCCGCAGGACGTCGTTGACTAGGTCGTATTCGCACAGGTCCCCGACGAACAACGAGATGTTGCGCCCCGTGACTTCCTTCCAGGTGCTCACTCGGTTGCGCAAAGTTCTTACGGGGACCAGGGGCGCAGCGTTCAGTTCAAGTTCCCAGGCGCGCTTCGAGAAGTTGTCAAGCACTGCAACTTCATGGTCGCGCCCGGAAAGGTACATAGCGGTCGGCCAGCCCAGGTAGCCGTCACCACCGAGAATCAGAATCCTCACCGAGGTCCTCCTCTAGAATGATTAACACCCAGATTGTCGCGCCCACTCCTCCGGGCATTCTCAGCGCCCGAAGAGGTTGCCGAACACCATCGTCTGCTTATCAATTCAATTTTCCTGACGAACCTTCCTATTGCCTAAAGCATTCAGACGTATTTGGATTCAAATGAGTTGCATAGTTTGGTATGAGGGTGAGCAACGCAAACCCTTTTCGGATGTCGACTTTTTGTCTACGATATTTGAAATCAATGAGTTGCATGTTTCACACGTATCCTCAGAGAGAAGTAAGATTTTACATCCTTTTTCAATTGACGGAACTGGAAAGATACGGGTGGGAGGGGAGCGTCTCACTCCAAAAGGTGCTGGCGCGCGCACGGCCCCGGATGAGTGAGATAAGACATCCCCCTACCAAGATCCCCAGGCAGAGGCGACCGTGGATATGGTTTTTAGGATTATCCGAATATCGAAAAGAAACGAGGCATTTTGCAGGTAATACAGGTCATAATCGAGCTTAAGCAGAGCGTCTTCTTCGCTCGCGGCATAGGGGCAGCGAACCTGCGCCCAGCCGGTAATCCCCGGGCGAACCAGGTGACGGAGCGAATAGACGGGGTATTTGGTCTGAAGGACTTCGGCAAACACGGGGCGCTCTGGGCGCGGTCCCACGAAGCTCATCTCCCCCTTGAGGACATTCCAGGTTTGGGGAATTTCGTCGATCCGAAGCTTGCGCAGCCATCGCCCCACGCGAGTGACGCGAGAGTCGTCGCGCGCGGCCCAGACGGGGCCGGTTTGATCCTCTGCGCGCCCCACCATCGTGCGCAGCTTGTGGACACGGAAAGTCCTGCCCCCCTTGCCCACGCGCTCCTGGGAATAAAACACCGGCCCTCCGTCTCCGATCTTGATGAGAACCGCCGCCAAGGCCAAGAGCGGCAGGCTCAGAATCAGCGCCCCGATGGCCAGAAGAATGTCCACGATTCGTTTGAGCACCTGGAAACTTCTCTCATTGAGCGAGCGGAAGCCCTCCGCCGTGGCCACCCAGCGCTCATCGAGGTAGCGCGCGGGCAGACGCTCCGCAAACTCCGAGAAGAGCTGCGGGAGGTTCCAAACCGTGACGCCTTGCAAGCGAAGTTCGGCGGCCTTGCGCACCGTGGCTGGCTCAAAAGATTGGCCGGCGAGGATGAGCAGGTCAAATTCGCCGTTGCGGTTGACCGTCTTTTCGGGATTGAGGTTGGAGGGCATCGAGGCAGCGTCCCCATCCGGCGCCCACACCGAGGTTCTGGAAAGGGGCGAATATTCGCGAATCAATTGGCGGGCGATTTCCACAGTTGGCGGGCTCCCCATGAGGAGAATCGAGAGTGTCCGGCGGCGCAGGCGAAGAAAAACTCCCAGCCGCCACCCGAGCAGCACGAACACCAGCAAGAAATTCGCAATTGCGAAGATGCCGCGGCCGAACCGGATGTCGGGAGCAAAGAAGAAAATGAACGATGTCGCGGTGGCTGCGGCCACCAGTCCCAGAAGGGGCCGCCGCAGGTTTTCCACCGGGCTCGCTTCCGGCTGCGCTTCGTATGACCGGGTGAGGTAGAGGCTCAAAGGATAGATCGCCAGGCAGAGCGCCCACGCCGTGCCATATTCTTCGTAGAGAAGTCCAAAATCCTGCAAGCGGATGTAAGTGGCCATGGCGAGGCACAGGGTGAGGAGCAGGAGATCCCCTGCCATAAGGGTCAGCTCGATCTTGATTTGCATGGACGCCTTCATCGGCGTGCAACACTCTCCCTTAGCGGCGCGTGACCGCCTTTATAACAGCCTCGTACTTGTCCACCACGGCTTGCGAGGAATAGTTCTGCGCCAGATATTCCGCACCATTCCGGCCTAATCGCTGCCGCAATTCGGAATTGTCGAGAAGATGGGTGAGCGCGCGGCAGAAATCCTCCACATTTCCTGGCGGGGTTACGACGCCGGAGTCGGCACGGCGCAGAAGTCGCGCCAGGTCCGAATCCTCGTCCACGCTCGCCACCACCGGCCTCGCCGCCAGCAGGAAATTATAAATTCGTCCGGGAAACGAGGCTTTTCCCACGCCGGGCTTCATGGTAATGACGAAGACGTCCGCGGCCGCCAGCATTTCAGGAAGCAACTCGGGCGGTTGTATGGGCAGGAACCGGATGTTTGTGAAACCGTGTTCGCGGACGAGTCGCTCCAGGTTCGCCAGCTTCGATCCTCCGCCGATCACCAGAATCAGCACGTTGGGAGTTGCCGCCAGCTTCGCCGCGGCTTCAACCAGCAGTTCTGTTCCGTGAGTGTACCCGATGTTTCCGGCATACATGACCACAAATTGATCTCCGAGATTGTGTTGCTGCCGGAAGGAATTGATGCGCGGCAGCGGTTTCACCATTGCGGTATCGACGTAATTGGGAATCGTGATGATTTTCCCGGCCTCAATCCCCAGCGCCGAAATCTATTCCGCGAACGAAGGGGTGATTACCGTGATCCGGTCGCAGCTTCGATAAAGGCGGGTTACAAGGCGCTTCATGACGCGCGTCACCAATCCGGCACGGACTTCCCGGCTGGCAACGTAGGCCTCAGGGTAAAGATCCTGCGCATTGTAAATCACCGCGCTGCCGCGC
>JASHTO010000317.1 GCA_030040515.1 Terriglobia bacterium | reverse complement strand
GAGCCCCATCAGCACGGCTCCATCTACCAGCCGCAATTGCCCACCCTTCACTCTCCCCAACACCTCTACCCTTTCCAATTCCCGCCTGCTCATCAACGTTCGCCCCAATCTGACCTCCTCTCGGAGGTCTCATTAGGGGACATTTCTATCGAGGTGAAAAGGGGACATTATCAAAGAGGCACAACAGCGGGGTAGCGGCGACACTCCTTCCCAAAGTTTGACCATAATATGAACTCATTGCTATATTTATACGGAACGACATAAGTGTTTGCATATTTGGCTGTAGCGGCGGTCTATGACCGCCGGTCGGCGCTCGTAGAGCGCCGCTATAATTTATGTCGCTCTGTATAGGTTTCACACTTTAAGGGCAGGAAGTCGTCGAGTTGATGGCTGATCTTCACATTACATTTCCTGATGGTTCAGTCCGCGAGTATCCTCAGGGCACCACCGCTCTCGAGGTTGCCAAGTCGATTGGTCCCCGCCTCGCGACTGAGGCACTGATTGCGAAGCAGGGTGACCGGCTGATTGACCTTTCCACTAAACTGGAATCGGACGGCCCCATTCAATTCATCATGCCTTCGTCTGCCGAGGGCCTGGAGGTTTTTCGCCACTCCACGGCGCACCTGCTGGCAGCCGCTGTCACCGAACTCTTTCCCGATGCTCATCCCGGCATCGGCCCGCCCACCGAAACGGGCTTTTACTACGACTTCTATCGCGAGAAGCCCTTCACGGAAGACGACCTGTGCAAGATCGAAGCCAAAATGCAGGAAATCGTCCAGGCGAATGTGCCCAACGAGCGCGTCTACTTCCCCAAGGAAGAAGGTCTGAAGCTCTTCGAGCAGATGGGCGAGTTCCTGAAGTGCGAACTTATCCAGGAAAAGGCGGAGCCGGTTTTTTCCGCCTACCGCACCGGCAAGTTTCTGGATTTCTGCCGCGGCCCGCACATTCCCTCCACCGGCCGCATTAAAGCTTTCAAACTGCTCAGCGTTGCAGGAGCTTACTGGAAGGGCGACGAACACTCGCGCCCCATGCAGCGCATTTACGGAACCTCATTCTTCAGCCAGAAAGATCTGGACGCATTTCTCCATCAGATTGAAGAAGCGAAAAAGCGCGACCATCGCCGCCTGGGCAAGGACCTTGACTTGTTCAGCATTCAGGATGACGCCGGCCCGGGGCTGATTTTCTGGCACCCCAAGGGCGGAGTGATTCGCCGTCAAATCGAAGACTGGCTGCGCGATGAGCTGACCGCGCGCGGATACGATTTGGTTTTCACCCCGCACGCCATGCGGCTGCATTTGTGGGAAACGAGCGGCCACACCAACTTTTATCGCGAGAACATGTTCGGCCCGATGGATGTTGAGAACGATCAATATCAGCTCAAGCCCATGAACTGCCCCGGGCACATTCTGATTTACAAGTCGCGCCCGCGCAGTTACCGCGAGCTGCCCATGCGCCTGGCGGAACTCGGCACGGTCTACCGTTTTGAGCGCTCGGGCGTGGTGCACGGCCTGTTGCGCGTGCGCGGATTCACTCAGGATGACGCGCACATCTTCTGTATGCCGGAGCAGCTTGAGTCGGAAGTCCAGGCCTGCGTGGAATTCGCGCTGCTGGTGCTCAAAACCTTCGGCTTCGACCAATATCAAGTTGAGCTATCCGCGCGGGACGCCGCGCACGCCGAGCATTATGCCGGCACGGTGGAAGAATGGAATCTGGCGGAAGGCGCGCTGATGAACACCCTGAAGCGCATGAACATTCCGTTCAAGTACATGCCGGGTGAAGCGGTGTTCTACGGCCCGAAGATCGACGTTAAGCTGGTAGACGCCATCGGCCGGCCCTGGCAGCTCACCACCGTGCAGTTTGATTTCAATCTACCGCGGCGATTCGGATTGGAATACGTCGGCTCGGACGGCCACACGCGCACGCCCGTCATGGTGCACCGCGCGCTGTTTGGTTCCATCGAGCGTTTCTTCGGCGTGCTCATCGAGCACTACACGGGCGCGTTCCCGGTGTGGCTCGCGCCGGTGCAGGCCGTGGTGATTCCGGTCAGCGATAAGTATTCGGCATACGCGGGCGAGGTCTTAAAAGAACTTCAAGCCGCCAAAGTGCGCGCGCAACTGGACGACCGCAATGAGAAGCTGAACGCGCGCATTCGCGACGCGCAACTTCAGAAGGTGCCGTTCATGTTGGTGGTGGGCGAGCGCGAAGCCCAGAGCCGCAGCGTCGCCGTCCGCCGCAGGGATACGGGCGACGCCGGCGCCCGCCCCCTGGCCGAATTTTTAAATTGGATCCGGGAGCTTATCGACACCCGGGCGGCGAAATGGTAAGCTAGGCCGAAGCGTTGGATTCATGTGTTTCTGATCCCTGACGCAACTTGCAGTTCTTGGGGGGCCCCGTTGGGGGCTGGGAGGGAAGATTTATCGCTGACCGATTCGTTCGCATTAATGAGCGGATTCGCGCCAAAGAAATCCGCGTGATTGATGAGGAAGGGAAGCAGCTCGGCATCATGCCTCCCTTCGAGGCCCTGAAAGCCGCAAGGAGTCAGGGTCTGGACCTGGTGGAAGTCGCGCCCACGGCCAATCCCCCCGTTTGCCGCATCATCAATTATGGAAAATATCTCTATCAGCTCAGCAAGCGGCAGCATGAGGCGCGCAAGCACCAGAAATCCATCGGGCTGAAGGAAGTTAAGATGCGGCCCCGCACCTCGACGCACGATTTTGAGACCAAGCGCAACAAGGTGCTGGAATTTCTTCAGGAAGGTGCCAAGGTGAAGGTCACGATCATGTTCCGCGGGCGCGAAATGGCGCATCGCGATCTGGGCTTCAACATGATCGAGAAGCTGATTCAGGAAGTCGGAGAGAACGGGCAAGTGGAAGCGCGGCCGCGGCTGGAGGGTCCGAACCTCACCACGATTCTCGCGCCCAAGAAAGCGACCGGCAAAGCCGGCGCTGCCAAAGCGCGCCCGGCGGGACCATCCCCCGGTGGGCCGCCGAGCGGGCCGCCCGCGGCTTCTCCGGCCGCGCCTCTTAAACCCAGTTCGCCCGTCCCGGCCATGGCCAAGCCCGTCGGGCCGCAGGAAACTTCAGGAGGATAGATTTGGCGAAAGTCGGGAAAATTAAACTCAAGCTCAAGACCCACAAGGGAGCTGCCAAGCGATTCAAGATTACCGGCAGCGGCAAAGTGACGCGTCACCACTCTTTTGCCCGTCACATCCTGACGTCCAAAGCCAGCAAGCGCAAGCGGCGCCTCGGCAAGTCGGTGGTCTTATCGCCGGCCGATGAGGCGCACGTCCTTCGCATGCTTCCGTACGGAAAATAGTTTAAGGGCTGTGGTTCATGGCTAAACTCTGTAGCGTCGATCGATGATCGACGGCGGCGGTCGCAGACGGCCGCTACAAATGTTTTCACCGGGTGCAGGAAGGCTTCAGCGAGGCCAAGAGGGTGCCTTCACTGCCCCAAATCCAGTGCGCATGGTTCGTGGTTTTTGCTGACCACTGACTACCCGCCACTCATCACCTCGAAAGGAGAAACCCATGCCTCGAGTCAAGCGCGGCACAGTGCGCCGCGCCAATCGGAAGAAGCTCGCCAAGCTGACCAAGGGCTATTTCCTCAACAAAAGCAAATTGTACCGCTTCATGAAGGAGGCGGCGGATAAGGCCGGCCGGTACGCCTACCGCGATCGCCGCCGCAAGAAGCGCGACTTCCGCAGGCTTTGGATCCTGCGCATCAGCGCCGCAGCGCGCTCGCACCAGCTCACCTACAGCCAGTTTATTCACGGACTGAAGGTCCTGGCCATCGCCCTCGACCGCAAAATGCTCGCGGAAATGGCCGTGAAAGACCAGGCAGCCTTCGCCGAGTTGGCGGGTAAGGTGAAGCAGGCGGTGAGCAGTCAACAGCAGACGGTCAACAGTTGACAGTTCGAGCGGCTTGGGGGATTTGCATCTGCTCGCGATGCCCTTTGCGCCTTCGCGCCATTGCGTCAGAATGTTATTTGGGACTCAGTAGATTCCAAAGGCAGTTTTTCGCAAAGGTTCGAAGGGACAAGCATATCGCCGTAGCGCAACACAACCGCACGGAAGATGACGCTCACCGATGGTCTGACTTGAGGGAGGCTCAAAGGGGGAGGGTTAATGCCCGGCGCCATTCTTCCTGATCAGCTTATCAACCGTCTCGATCAAAGCGTTCATTTTGG
Organism: Terriglobia bacterium; assembly: GCA_030040515.1. Classification (GTDB taxonomy): domain Bacteria; phylum Acidobacteriota; class Terriglobia; order UBA7540; family UBA7540; genus Bog-366. The sequence goes on along the minus strand of JASHTO010000317.1, from coordinate 268 downwards.
AATCAGTATTCGCCTGAGTTTCGATCAAAGCGTTCAGTTTGGAATCCGTAACCGCCTGGATTTCCCTGAGCTCTTGAAAGCCGCTCGTCATGCGCTCTACCAGGTGAATTTCCGCTTGTGCCAGCCGGCCCACCAGGTCGGACACACTGGCGATTGAAGATCGCAACTCGGCCATCTCTTCGTCGTGCTTCTGGATCGAGGCTTCGTGCTTGGCCTGGGTGCGCAGAATGAACTCTATTGTCCGCTCGATGTCCATGTGGGACAGTAT
>JASHTO010000316.1 GCA_030040515.1 Terriglobia bacterium | reverse complement strand
TGACTCGCCAGGTACATCCGCTCGGCCTGCCCGATGTTCAGCAAGTCGTTCTTCACACCCACCACGTCGATCACCTCTTTGGGAGGCTGCCCCGCCGCAGGTCCTTGCGTGAACTGCGCTTTCACGACGAACCACACGATCCCTGCCACAATAACCAAACCCAAGACCATTCCACCTGCTTTCATAAATTCTCCTTGTCCGTGGTCCGCAGTCTGTTGTCAGATTACAAGTGCTGTGCAGATACGCACAACCGGACCTATTCTGACGCCATGCAGGCGCGGATGCAAGAAGCAGCGCCTCGCGGATGTATTGGATAGTGGTGCGGTTTGTTGTAGCGCCGATCCCCGATCGACGATTCGGCGGTCGAAGACCGCCGCTACAGATGCCAAGTTGTACCACTAGCCTGTATTGCCATGTTTCGGCATTCTGCGTAATCTGTGGAATCTTCGAGTTGGGATTGCGGAGGATTCGCGGTGGCGGAAACAGCCGAAGTGGTGATGATCGGCGGCGGAATCGTAGGCGCGAGCGTCGCCTATCACCTTGCCGAGGGCGGATGCACGGACGTTTTGGTGCTCGAACGCGAGGCGCACCTGGGCCGAGGCTCAACCGGCAAGAGCATGGGGGGTGTGCGAGCGCAGTTTTCCACGGAGATCAACATTCGGCTCTCACTCTACGCCCTCGATTTCTTCGCCCGCTTCGAGCAGGCCACCGGCTGCCCCCCTGGATATCGTCCGCAAGGCTATTTGTTCGTGGCCACCCGCGAAAAGCACATGGAATATCTGCGCGCGAATTTCCAATTGCAGCGCGCGTGCGGCGTGAAGACGGTGGAATTGCTCTCCCCCGCAGAGGTTCTCCATCGCATGCCGCACCTGCGCTCGGATGACGTCTTGGGGGGAAGTTTCGGCTCCGCCGACGGATTCGTGGACCCTCACAGCGTGATGGGCGGCTTCATGCAGCGCGCTACAGAAAAAGGTGTGCACTTGTGGAAAGGGGCGGAAGTCACGGGGATTTTGAAAGACGCCAACGGCATTGCAGGAGTTGAAACTAGGCGCGGAACCGTCTCCACGCGCAAAGTGGTGAACGCTGCCGGACCTTGGGCGGCCCAGGTTGCTGCGCTCGCAGGAGTGGATTTGCCCGTCCAGCCCCTACGTCGCATGCTGGTTCCCACCGAACCGTTCCCGCTCATCGCGCGCGAAGCGCCCATGACCATCGATATGGCCACGGGTTTTCATTTCCGCCCCGAGGGTCTGGGAGTTCTGCTCGCCTGGAACGATCCGGAAGAAACGCCAGGTTTCAAGACCCAATTCGACCCCGCGTTCATTGAAAAGATTCTCACGCGCGCCGTCGACCGCGTTCCCTGCTTTGAGTCGCTCGAGGTTAATCCCAAGCGCGCCTGGGCCGGACTTTACGAAATGACGCCAGACCATTACCCCATCCTCGGCCCGGTGCCCGAGGTTCCAGGCTTCTATCTCGCCAACGGCTTCAGCGGCCACGGCGTGATGCACTCCCCCGCCACCGGAAAAGTCATGTCCGATTTGATCCTGCGCGGCCACACCGATTTAATCGACGCCACGGCCCTCAACCTCGCCCGCTTCGCCGAGGGCCGCATGATCCATGAGAGCGCCGTCCTTTAAGAGGATTGAACTCCACGGGCCTCGGGGTTCCCAATCCGTGAGCTAGCCCTCAGTTGTCAACTCCCGCACCGGGCTTTACAATAGGATGGTTGGACTCTGCGGCTCGATGCCGCCTACTAGACGATGGGAGCTTATCTACAATCCGCGTTAGGCAAGGTCTTTGGCACGAAGAACGAGCGTGATTTGAAGCGTCTGGGCGCGCGAGTTGTGGAAATCAACGCGCTCGAGCCCGAGATGCAGAAGCTCGCCGACTCGGACTTTCCCCTGCGCACCGCCAAACTGAAAGAACACCTTGCGCAGGGCGCGATGCTTGACCAAATTCTTCCCGAAGCTTTTGCCCTTTGCCGCGAAGCCGGCCGGCGCACGCTGAACATGCGCCACTTTGACGTGCAGTTGCTCGGCGGCATGGTGCTGCACGAGGGCAAAATTGCAGAAATGAAAACCGGCGAGGGCAAGACGCTGGTGGCCACGCTGCCCGCCTACCTGAACGCGCTGGAAGGCAAGGGCGTGCACGTGGTGACCGTGAACGATTATCTCGCCAAGCGCGACGCCGCATGGATGGGGCCGATCTACCGCCTGCTGGGCCTGAGCGTGGGCGTGATCGTCCACGACCTGAACGATGAAGAGCGCCGCGCCGCTTACGGCAGCGACCTGACCTACGGCACCAACAACGAATTCGGTTTCGATTATCTGCGCGACAACATGAAGTTCGACCTAAAGGACTACGTGCAACGCGCTCACCACTTCGCCATCGTCGACGAAGTGGACTCCATCCTGATCGACGAGGCGCGCACACCGCTCATCATCTCCGGGTCCTCCGATGAAGCTACCGACAAATATATGCGCGTCGACAAGGTCATTCCCCACCTGGTCGACAAGGAAGATTACGAGGTTGACGAGAAGCGCCGCCAGGTTTCCCCCAACGATTCCGGAATCGCCAAGGCCGAAAAGCTGCTGGGACTCGAAAACCTCTACGACCCCGCCAACATCGAGTTCAACCACCACTTCCAGCAGGCGCTGCGGGCGCACGCCCTTTTCAAGCGCGACCGCGATTACGTGGTGAAAGACGGCGAAGTCATTATCGTGGACGAATTCACCGGCCGTCTGATGCCGGGCCGGCGCTGGAGCGACGGCTTGCACCAGGCCGTGGAAGCCAAGGAAGGCGTCAAGATCGAAAGCGAGAACCAGACGCTCGCCACCGTCACTTTCCAGAACTATTTCCGCATGTACAAGAAACTGGCGGGGATGACGGGTACGGCGGAAACGGAAGCAGCGGAATTTGAGAAGATCTACAGCCTCGATATCATCATCGTTCCCACCAATCGGTCCTTGATTCGCCACGAATGGGCCGATGTTGTCTACCGCACCGAGCGTGAAAAATTCAATGCCGTGATCGAAGAGATCAAAGAATACCACCTGTGCGGCCAGCCGGTATTGATGGGCAGCATCGCCATCGAAAAGTCGGAGCGCCTGAGCGCGGCGCTGAGGAAAGCCGGAGTGGTGCCGGCGCGTTTGCAGGAGGCCGCCAAGGCGGCGGGCCTGGAAGGGCCGAAACTCCGGATCTGGCTCGAACGCCTGGCGCAAACTCCCCACCTCGCGCTCGAATGGCTGACGCGGACGGGAGTGGGTATCACTGTCGTCAAAGAAATGCTGGGCCAGAGCCGCTTCAAGTCCATGGCGACGGGCGTCAACGGCACGCGACAAGCCTTCCTTGATGCCCTTTCGAAGCGCGCCCCCCACGAATATCCCTACAATGGGCTGCCCCCGGCTGACGAGTCCGTTCTTTCTGACCTGCTGTCGCTCGCCAATGACACCGACCCCAAATGCCTCCCCGTGCTGGATTGCCTGATCAGCATGCGCTGCCGGCTGGACCGCGTTGTGGAGGTTCTGGGAATGAAGGAAGTCCGGCACAACGTGCTGAACGCCAAGCAGCACGAGCGCGAAGCGTTGATCGTGGCGCAAGCCGGGCGCGTGGGCGCCATCACCGTTTCCACCAACATGGCCGGCCGCGGCACGGACATCCTGCTGGGCGGCAATCCGGAGACTATGGCGCGGGAAGAATTCCGCAAATCGCCGGAAAAGCTTCGGGAACAGGGCATCAACCCCGAGCCGCCCGAGCGGCCGCCGGAAGGCTCCGATTCCCTGATCTTCGGCAAGTACGTGGAAGACTACGCGGCCTGGAGAAAGCGGTGGGAAGAATTCGTGGGCCACTTCAAGTCCGTCACCGACATCGAGCACGACAGGGTGGTGGCGCTCGGGGGCCTGCACATTCTCGGAACCGAGCGGCATGAGGCCCGGCGCATCGATAACCAGTTGCGCGGACGCGCCGGCCGCCAGGGTGACCCCGGGTCTTCGCGTTTTTACCTTTCGCTCGAAGATGACCTGCTGCGCATCTTCGCCGGAGAGCGCATCTCGGGCATCATGCACAAGCTGGGGATGGAAGAAGGCGTGCCCATTGTATCCCGGCTGATTTCAAAGCGCATCAAGGAAGCCCAAAAGGCCGTGGAGGCGCAGAACTTCGAATCGCGCAAACATCTGCTCGAATACGACGACGTGATGAACAAGCAGCGCGAGACGATTTACGGCCTGCGCCGCCAGTTGCTGGAAGGCAGCGACCAGAAGGAATTCGTCCTCTCCGCCGCCGACACCGTGGTGGATTGGCTGGTGGACCAATTCTGCCCCAAGGACCAGCACGCCGACCAGTGGAACATCACCGGCCTGCGCACGGAATTCTGGGGAAGGTTCGGAATTGATTTGAAGAACCGCGAGCTCCCCTACAACCCCAGGCTGCTCAGCGAGCTGAAGGATCAGCTCACCGGGTTGGTGCACGCGCACTACGACGAACGCGAAAAAGTGTGGGGTGCGGAGCGCATGCGCCTGCACGAACGCATGGTGATGCTCCAGGTGGTCGATGCACAGTGGAAGGACCATCTGCTGACCATGGACCACCTGAAGGAAGGCATCGGCTTGCGCGGTTACAGCCAGCGCGACCCCCTGGTGGAATACAAGCGCGAATCCTACGATCTCTTTGAGGCCATGTATGAGCGCGTGCAGGATGAGACCCTGCGCTACCTCTTCCTCATGCGCACGCCCGAGGAAGAAGAGGAAATGATCCGCCAGTACCAGCAGCGCAAGCGGCGCGAGCAGCGCGAGATGCAATTGATGGGCGCGGGCGCCGTGGAGAAGCCGCAGCAAGTGATTCGCCGGGAAAAGATCGGGCGGAACGATCCCTGTCCCTGCGGGAGCGGCAAGAAATATAAGAAGTGCCACGGCGCCGGAGCTGCCGGCGGTGCGGCCGGGGCATCCGCGGGATCCGAAAAACCCCAGGCGGCATCAAAGAACGTGGTGAAGACCGCATAATAGAGCTTTCGTACCGCGGGTATCCTGCCCGCGCGTCACAAACGACAATTAAAACGGGAGGTGCCATGAGCATCGAAGAACTGCATGAAATGGAAGAGCACGCGGAGCACTCCGCGCACGACCCCTCACTCCTGCCCGTCACTTTAACCATGGCCGTCCTGGCCGTCCTGTTGGCCGCCACCACGCTGCTGGGACATCGCGCCCACACGGAAGAGTTGCTATTTCAAAATAAGGCAACAGACCAATGGGCGTATTATCAAGCCAAAAACATTCGCCAGCACACCTATGAGCTTTTCCTCGATCTCCTTTCCGTCACGGCCACCAAGGACCCCGATCTGGCGGAAAAGCTCCGTGTGAAATATGGGAAGGAAGTGTCGCGCTACAAGGAAGATTTGACGGATATCGAAAAGGAAGCACACTCGCTCGAAGGCGAAGTCGCTCACTCGCAGCGCCAGGCCAATCGCTTCGACCTGGGCGAGGTTTGCCTCGAGGCTGCCATCGTCATCGCCTCGCTCACGCTCCTGACCCGGCGCCGCGAGTTCTATCAATTGGGAATTCTCATGGGAGTGGCGGGCGTGGTAATCGCCTTGACGGGATTCCTGATTCACTGACATCGCCGTGACCAGCCTCGGGCGCCATCTGCCGCGGAAAAATCCGTTACAGCCGCGCGGCGCGGGCGACGAAGGTCTTCAGCAAAGCCAGGTAAGTTTCACCACTGACTTCCATCACGTCGTTGTGGTGGGCGCCTTCCACGCGAAAAAACTGTTTGGGCTCCGGCGCGGCGCGAAAAAGTTGCTCACCCATTTCAAACGGCACGGTTTCATCGAGTGTGCCGTGGACAATCAGAATTGGAGCGTGGACTTCGCGGATCCGCTCCTCGGAATCGAAGCGCGACTTCACGACATAGGCGATGAAAGGAATCGCGAACATTCGCCGCGCCATCGCCCGCGCGCTGGTAAAAGAACTCTCAACGATCAAACCTCCGCAAGGCCGGCGCGACGCCAGGTTCACCGCCACCGCGCCGCCCAGCGAGTGTCCGTAAAGGATAATGTCCTCGGGGCGGAAGTGCCGCTGCTCGGTCAAGTAGTCGTAGGCCGCGTCGGCATCGTGGTAAACGCCCGCCTCGTCGGGTTTGCCTGCACTCTTCCCGTATCCGCGATAGTCGACGGCGAGGATGTTCGTTCCGATCGCCGCCATCTCATGCAGGTGCGCAAGACCGTAGCCGATATTTTCCGCGTTGCCGTGAAAGCAGAGGAGGACTTGCCGCGAGGCAGGATTCGAATGGTAGAAAGCGTTGATTCGAACACCATCCGCTGTCGTCAGCCAAATTTCTTCCACTTCCTGCTGAATGACTTGTGGCGGGGGAAAACCCTCTGGGTAACGCGGCGGATAGAAGATGAGTCGATTCTCAACAATCCTCAGTGCGGCAAAGACAATCAGAAATCCGCTTGCGACTCCGATCAGGACAATCGTCAAGAGTCTTTTCACCTTCGCAACGATTTCCATGAACTTGCGAGGCTGTCCCCCCACATACCAATACCAGACGGTACCGGGGTCCTCATCCGCGTCGCGAGTGGGGACACCCACGCTCCGAGCAGAGCCCGGAGGCCTGGGGAATCCCAACCCAAGCCCCCCGTAGTTCCGTCAGCTTGCAGTCCTCGGGCTCATTGACCGTCGCCGTCACCACCCTCCGGGGAGATGACGACGAACACGCCATTCCCCTGGCGGTTGATGCGCAGGAGCGTCTGACCTTTGGCTTCCGCGGCCAGCTTTTGGAAATCCCCAACCGTGCGCACCGGGTGGCGATTGATGCTTTCAATCAAGTCGCCTTCCTGCAAACCGGATTGCGCAGCGGGGCTGTTCGGGTCAAGCTGGCTGATCACCACTCCGACCGCGTTCGGGGGCAGGCCCAATTGATCGCGGATTGCCGGAGTAAGGTTTTGAACGGTTATCCCGCGCAGAGTTCCCTGCTGAACGCCGGAAGGACCGCCGGCCATCACGCTGAGGTCTGCCGGCCGTTCGCCCAAAGTCACCTTAATGGTCATCGGCTGGCCGTCGCGCAGAATGTCCAGCGTGGCCTCGCTGCCGGGATTCAAATTCGTGACCATGGCGGTCAATTGATCCCGGTCAGAAACCGTTTGCCCGTTGAGTTTGCGAATTACGTCGCCGGTCTTCACGCCGGCCTTATCGGCGGGGCTGTCCTTCGTCACGTCGCCAACCAGGGCGCCGGCAGTGTCGGGAACATGGAACTGCTTCGCCAAACCGTCATTGAGGTTTTCGATCTCCACACCCAGGTAGCCGCGGCTGACCTTGCCGGTCTTAATCAAGTCTTCCATGACGTGTTTGGCCATGTTGATGGGAATCGCGAATCCGATGCCCATGAAACTCGCCTCGCCTTCAGGACCCGAGTTGCCGCTCAGGATCGCCGTATTGATCCCCACCACCTGTCCATGAATGTTAACCAGGGCGCCGCCGGAGTTGCCGGGATTGATGGCGGCATCGGTCTGGATGAAGTCTTGAAATTGTTCGATTTCACCTTGCGACCTACCCAAGGCGCTTACCGCGCCGCGGGTGACGGTAAAGTTCAGCCCGAATGGATTGCCAAAAGCCATGACGATATCGCCAACGTGCAGGACATCGGAATCGCCCAGGGAGGCGATGGGCAGACTGCTCGAATCGATTTTAATCACCGCGATGTCGGTTTGAGGATCCGCACCCACAACCTTGCCTTTGAAGGTGCGCTTATCGGAGAGCGTCACCGAAATATCCGTGGCCTTGGCGATGACGTGATTGTTGGTGAGAATATATCCGTCCGAAGAAACAATCACGCCGCTCCCCAGTGCATGCTCACGTTGCTCCTGGGGTACCTGGGGAAACATGTTGCCGAAAAATTGCCGAAAGAAAGGATCGTTCAAAAAGGGTGATTGTTGAACTTTAATCACCTGTGTGGATTGAATCGCCACAATCGCCGGCGTAACCGACTTGGCGATTCGTTCGTAAGCCTCGTTCTGCCGCTCCAGAATGTCAATGTCGGGCCCATCCAATGCCTTCCCCTGGGCCAGGGCGAAACTCGGGAAAAGGCTATGCCCCTGGTAGAGCATCATCGAAAGCCCCAGAATCAAGATGCCGATCAAGGTGAGACTCAACCCTCCCAGGTTTTCCCGCAAGAACCGTTTGCCAAATCGCATGAAATTTTCCTCCCTCAAATAAGTGCGCGGATTCCATCCATAAATCCGGTTGGCCTCCCATTGGGCCACGGCATTGGCGCGCCACGAGTTTCTTCGACACGCCGCGTGAGCTCCCGCTCAAATCTTAGCTCGCCTTGTGCCGGCCCGAAGGCGCCTCGAAACAAAGTCCCTGCAATATTAGACGGAATTCAGTTCTTTATGTCATCAAGGCAGGTGGTCGGACCATTCGTTCGCCTAGCACTTCTTGCCCGGGAGCTTCATCCCGCCGTAACTCCTATCAGTATTGATGCTTCAGCGGGGATTCAGGGTTTGCTTGATATGGGAATTTCAGCGTAGGGGCACCCCTCGCCCTGCAGCCCAAAGACGGCTTTATTGAGGATGACAAAATATTGTGACCGATCTCCCTTGTAGCGGCGGTCTATGACCGCCGGTCGGCGCTCGTAGAGCGCCGCTACAATTTATGTCGCTCCGTATAACTCCAACTGCGCCACTGCCAACTAGGAGGCTGCGGCGGAGGGCCGGAGCATTTCGATGAGGGTCGTGGCGACTTTCGGATCATACCGGCCCTTCTCCATGCCCTTGCGAATTTCGCTGATCGCAACCCGCATGTCCCAGGCTTCGTGATAAGGCCGCCAGGAAGTGAGCGCGCTATAAGCTTCCGCCACCGCCGTAATGCGCGCCCCGAGGGGAATATCCTCCCCTTTCAGCCCGTCCGGATACCCCGTTCCATCCCACATCTCGTGGTGATGCATCACGATGTCGAGGAGGTGGGGATCAACGTATCCCATGCGCCGGCAGGCCGCCACGCTTTCAGGCACGTACTTTTCCACCAGCTTCGTTTCCTGATCCGTCAAACTACCCGCGCGATTTAAGACGTTGTGAGGCACAGCTTCCTTGCCCAGATCCTGGAGGTAGCCGGCCAGCAGAATTGTCTTCTTCATCTCTTCGTTTACTTTCAGGCGATCTGCCAGCGCGTAGGCGAGAAGCGCCACGACCTTGCAGTGGCCGATGGCTCCATCCAAAGCTTCCACCGCCAAAACCACATCCTCGGGGATTTCGATGTGCGATATGGCGTGGCTGTATGCCGAGGCGATGGCCGGAGGTATTACTCCAGGGTCGTTCCAGCGGTCTTTGAGGCCCATCACCTCGTAGATGGTGATTTTCTGCAATTTCCCTTTGAGTTGGATCTTTTCATACTCGTCGCGCTTGAAGTTGGCGTCTGCGTAGGCCAGCTTGATTTGGGTGGACTGCGGGTCCAGGGCGAGGGCCCGTTCAAAATACCGGATGGCCGTAGTGGCATCGTGAAGCTCAAAATTCACCTTGCCCAATTCGTAGAGCAGGTCGGCGCTTTCACTTTCGCGCGAGAGTCTCTCTTCGAGAGCGGTCATGCGCTCGAGCAGTTCCTGGTCGGTTTGCCGACCGTAACCCAGGTTGCGCA
>JASHTO010000028.1 GCA_030040515.1 Terriglobia bacterium | reverse complement strand
TACTGCGAAATCTGGTAACCCTTGGGCAGGTCGGGATAGAAGTAGTTCTTGCGTGCAAAACGCGAGTGCGTATTGATGGCGCAGTTGAGCGCCAGTGCCGCCTTCATGGCCATGGTCACCGCTTCGCGGTTCAGCACCGGAAGCGCACCCGGCAAGCCCAGGCATACCGGGCAGACGTTGGAATTCGGCGGATCGCCAAACCGCGTCGAGCAGGAACAGAAGACCTTCGAACGCGTGAGAAGTTGCAGATGCACTTCAAGGCCGATCACTGCCTCAAATTTTGTGTGTGTAATGGTTGCAACCGTCATGAGCGGGTTTCCTCGATGTAGCAGAGCCGATGTTCATTATACACGGTTCGGGTTTAACGCAGACCGTGCGGCTTATGAGCTGACATAATTCTTGAGTAAAAGCGAGTAACCTAATCCGAATGTCTTCACAGTCCATCGGTGAAGCCCCATCAGGGTGACAAAAAATTCAACGCTCTCTTTGATCATCGAGTACTTTTCATAATTCGGAGGGAGCGATTTGTCGTGGTTGAAAAGCCCGCAAATTTTTTCCTTGGCGAGCGCTGCCGCGGGGTTTGCGCGTTGCGCCGCCTGCCTTAGAGGTACTCGCCAGGGCAAAAAATTTCATCAAGGAAGTGGGGTTGATCACTTCTCAGTTTGCAGAGCTGCAGTTTCAGTTGGGGGACCTCCTTTCAACCATCCTTCTCCTGCGAACTGTGCTTGTCGAGATACGGGATGACGATCTGACGATCAACATGAAGACCGGTGAAAAACTGAAGTACACGGGCATAGCTATGGCCTCGGGCGAAGTTCTCGATTCGGTTGGCCATGACCTCTACCACCTGAACCACACATTTGACAGCCTGTGCGGAAAACTACGCAGAGGCCGAGATTTCCTCAAGGAGGTGGCGTAACCATGAAAAGGAAATCGCGACCCACCCCAAAAATCCTGACGCCAGGGAAACCCACTCCCCCAGCAGAGAGTCAGCGCAGCACTCCAATCGAGAAGCCTGATCCAAATCCGCTCTTCACTCGCCGCAAGCTGCTCACCTTGGATTGTGAAAAGTACGAAACGCTTAAGGCGATTGTGGAACTCTTCGCATCTTCTGAGGGTGTGGCCCCCATGCCGTGCGGGAACTTCGCGCAGATGACCTGCCATCGTGGGATTTCCCTCATGGATATGTTTGAGGCCACTGCAGTGGGAGATGGTGAAATTGGGCCTTTGACGGATTCCAGCAAGTGCGGCAGTGCTCTGGACATGCTCCGTCTCCAGCTTGAAATTGACCGCGCTATTTCCGAGGCCCTTTTTGAACGCTGTAAGAGAGACCTGGAACGGCAAGAGCGAGCCATCTCCTCACCAGAGGCCGCGTAGCTCCCGATCTGCAAGATGCCAAGGGGCGGACTTCCTTAGTTCGCCCCTTTTCGTTTTCCGGTCTTTCTCACATTCGCCGATTCTCACCTTCCTTCATTATGGTTTCCACGGGTTACGCGATTCTCCGCTTTTCGGGTTCTTGTCGTTTTGTCACTTCATTGTTTCACGTTCTCGCGGTTTCCAAATTTTCAGCTTTTCGCTCTTTGTCAATTCCGCCGCGCCCGGTCCGCCGCTTGCCGCCCAGAGTTGCAAATTTGTGTCTCCTGATTTTTCAGGTTTGAGCACCGCGAAGTTGTACATGTTGTGCTTTCTCCTATTTTTCGGCTTTGTTATCAATGGTTCACGGTATTTTTAGTCGATGTCTCCTATTTGTGTCAAATTTAGGGAAATGCCTTGCTTGGCTCACCCAGGCTAGCACACGGGCATCAGGGAACACTGCGGCAGCTCCCTCTTGGCGGGAGCTGCCGCAGCCATTTTTCGTGCCCGTGCGCTAGCCAGGATCAATCAAGTAAGTCATTCCCGAAAACAGGTGAAGGCCCAAGATTCTCACACCCACCGTTGGTCCCGGGCAAGGGGGGAGGCAGCAAAACAGGCTACTGTCCACGACTCTCGCACCCCCCTCGCCCTGCGACCTAAAGCCGTCTCCGGGCGACAGGTCGGTGGTCCCCCGACACTCCCGTTTATCGGCGGATTTTGGGGACGAAATGAGGACTTTACGGGCGGCATGGCGAAGAAACCCCCACCCCAACTCCCCTCTCCAGCGGGGAGAGGGGAGTTGGGGTGGTACCTTGGCGGTCAGGTTGCAGTCGCTCGCAGCATCCCCGAGAGCGTGCCCACCAACGAAAAACATCTGAGACCCATCAAGTATTCACGAGGTGCTATCCTATCAACATGCGCTCGCGACTGCGCTGTCAGCCCCAGACCTTGACAGGTGTCTACCGACGATGAAAAGACTTGCGGCAATCACACTGTTCTGTGCTTCAACGCTGTTTGGCCAAGCCCATTCCGGCGAAATCCGCCTGAGCGTAACAGACCCGTCGGGACGCGGCGTGAAAGCCGCCGTCCAGGTTACGAGCCAGGCGAACGACTATCGCGCCTCCCTGACCACCACCGACGATGGCCACACGGATTTGCAGAACCTGCCCTTTGGCATTTATCGTCTTGAGGTGCAGCGGCCCGGATTTGCGGTCGCATCCTCAGCCGTTGAAATTCGCTCCTCGATTCCGCTGGCCGTGGCCGTCGAATTGGGGCTGCCAACTTTAAATCAATCCGTCAAAGTGAGTGCGGTCAACACCCTCATCGATCCCGATCAAGCCGGTGCGGTGAACCAGGTGGGTTCTGACTTCATCCAGCACCGGCTCAGCTCAATCCCCGGGCGCTCGATTCAAGACCTGGTGAATTCGCAGCCGGGATGGCTCTACGAGGGCAATGCGGTTCTGCACCCGCGCGGCTCGGAATACCAGACGCAGTTCGTGGTGGACGGCATTCCGCTGACGGACAACCGTTCCCCCAGCTTCGGGCCGGAGATCGAGGCCGACGATGTGCAGTCGATGAGCATCTACACCGCCGGCATCCCGGCGGAATATGGACGCAAGATGGGCGGGGTGGTTGAGCTGAACACCATGGAGAACTCCTCGCCGGGCTTTCATGGTCAGGTTGTTCTTTCCGGCGGCAGCTTCGATACCTTGGGAGGTTTTGGGGAGGGGCAGTATCTTTGGAGGAAGAACACATTCGGCCTCAGCGCCAGCGGTGACATGACCAGCCATTATCTCAATCCGGTCGTTCCGGAGAATTACACGAACACCGGCACCGTGGGAGATTTTTCGGGTCATTACGAGCGCGAATTAACCTCCAAGGATCGCCTCAACCTCACCTTACGGCGCGAGCTTTCACGCTACGAGCTTCCCAACGAGCAGGTTCAGGAAGCCCCGCATCCCGATCCCTACAACCCTTCGCTGCCGCTGGAATCGCAGCTTCAAAATGCCAACAACTTCGAGACGATGGGAATTTTCTCTTATCAGCACTCGTTTTCATCCGCTGCGATTGGCGATTTTCGCGCCATGGTGAGAGACAACGCCAACCATTTCTATTCCAATGTCTATTCCACACCCATTGAGGTCTTTCAGCACAACTGGTTCAATGAAGAATATTTCAAAGGCACCATCACCGTGAGTCATGGCCGGCAGGAAATCAAGGCCGGTGTGGAATCCGATAACATGTTCCTGCATGAAAATTTCAGCTACCTGATTACCGATGACACGCAATTCGACCCCAGCACGCCGCTCAACTTCGCTTTTATCGCCCAACGTCCGGACCTGGAACAGGCGATTTTCTTGCAGGACCAGGTCCGCTTCGGCGATTGGGTTCTGAACGCGGGCGTCCGCTGGGATCACTACCAGCTTCTGCTGAACCGGCAAGCGGTCAGCCCGCGGGTGGCGATTGCGCGTTATTTCCGTTCCTCCGGACTGGTGTTGCACGCTTCCTATGACCACATCTTTCAGACGCCGTCGTTTGAAAACCTCCTGCTTTCCAGCTCCACCGCGGCAACGACGCTCGACACGATTTCTCTCGAATTGCCCGTCCAGCCCTCGGTGGGAAACTACCTGGAGGCGGGATTGACGAAGGCTTTTTTCCAGAAATTCCGGCTCGACGCCAACTACTTCGAGCGCTTTACGAACAATTATCCCGACGACGATCAGATCGATAACACCACCATCAGTTTCCCCATCGCCTTTCGCAAAGCCATCATCTACGGCGCCGAGGGAAAACTGGAGTTGCCGGAATCGCGCGGATTCTCGGGCTTTCTGAGCTATTCCTATGAGGTGGGGAATGCCTGGTTTCCCGTCACCGGAGGCCTGTTTCTCGGCGATGACGCCATCATCCCCACTTCCGGCCATTTCCCGGATTCACAGGACCAGCGGAATACGCTACGGGGCAGGGTTCGCTACCGGGTCTTGCCGCGCCTCTGGGTCGCGGGCGGCGTTCAATACGATTCCGGCCTGCCTTTCGACTTTCAGGGCACCGTCGGTCAAGCGCTCGCCGAATACGGCCCGCAGGTAGTCAATCGCATCGATTTCCCCGCCGGCCGCATTGAGCCGTCGTTGCAAGTCAGCGCCTCAGCGGGAGCGGACGTGTATAAATCGGATCGCACCAACGTGCGCTTCCAGATCGACGGGGAAAACCTGACCAACGTGCTCGACGTAATCGACTTCGGGGGCTTGTTCTCAGGAAACGCGATCGGCCCATCGAGAAGTTTTGCCATGCGGCTGACCACCAACTTCTGAAATAGGGAGGTCGCGCAGGCAAGATGCCCGCGCTAGGTGCTCGATTGGATTGACAGTGATAGTAGGAATCCATACCATATTTGTATGAAAACCATTGTTTCAGAAAAAGGTCAAATTACCATTCCGAAGCCCCTGCGGGTGCGCCTGGGAATCCGCACTGGCCAAGTTTTGGATGTAAGCGAGGATCGCGGCCGCCTGGTGATGTCCAAACCCGCCGGACCGCACGACGCTATTGATAAGCTTTATGGGATTTTGAAACCAGGTCACCCAACGGATGAAATTATCGCGGAGCTTCGAGGCCCAGTAAAACCCAGATGATTACCGCTGTGGATAGCAACGTCTTGCTGGACGTTCTGGGTGCCGACCCGAAATTTGGTCCGGCATCGGCCCGTGCGCTGCGCGTTGCCCAGAGCCAGGGTCAATTGGTTGCTTGCGAGGTCGTTTGGGCGGAGACGGCTGGCTTGTTTGCCTCCCCCGTCGCCGCGCAAAATGCCTTCCGGTTACTCAATCTTGAATTTAGCGCCATGAACGTTGAGGCAGCTCTGGAAGCCGGTTCGGCCTGGAAGTCATATCGCGCACGCGGCGGTCCGAAATCCCGCGTGGCCGCGGATTTTCTGATCGGAGCGCACGCGCTGCTCCAGGCTGACCGCTTGCTGACTCGCGACCGTGGCTTCTACCGCTCGTGCTTTAAACGCCTGCGCCTGTTCGACCCCGCCAAGACCCCTTAGGCAATCCGCTGCGCAGTCGGACGGACTGAGGTGAAGGGGAATGCTCAATAAACTCCGCATTGCCGATTTGTCCTTCAGGCGGTCGAGAGTGTCCTTATGGGCATTGGACATAGCCCGAAGGGTAACCGGTTCGGTGCGGAGGGTCAATGTGGAGTTGCGGTCGGTCACCCCACTGTGATTGACGACTTCTGCGGCTAGGGTGTCGGATTGCGAGATTGCATGCGAAGTCTGCTCGGAGGTTTCTATACAGAGCGACATAAATTGTAGCGGCGCTCTACGACCCGTCGCCAGAAGACGGCTTTGGGTCGCAGGGCGAGCGCCGACCGGCGGTCATAGACCGCCGCTACAGCCAAATATGCAAACACTTATGTCGTTCCGTATAAATCCGGGAGTTATTTCCGCGATCCGCGTTTTCGGGTGCCTGCCGGCCGGCCCGACTCCCGAAGGATTTCGACGAGGGCGCGGAAAGCCGCAGTGTAGGACCTCCAGCCGAGCCCTTGAACGGTTCCCCTTGCCGCAGATGCGATGATGGAACCGTGGCGCCAATCCTCTCGCGCGGCGAGGTTGGAGAGATGCACCTCGATTACCGGGAACGGCAAAGCCTTTATGCAATCATGAAGGGAGACGCTGTATTGGGTCAGGCCGCCGGGGTTCAAGAGCGCGCCGTCAACGCCATCGATATGGGCGTGGAATGCGTCGATCAGAAAACCTTCGTGGTTGGACTGTTGAACGATCAACTCCACGCGAAGTTCTTTGGCCAACTCGTGAAGTCGCGCATTGATGTTATCCAGCGTTACGTTGCCGTAAATGTGCGGCTCGCGCCGGCCAAAGAGGTTCAGATTTGGGCCGTGGAGAACCAGAACCCGAATATCGTGCGCCATGACTCCTCCGCGCCCAGGCGATCACACCTGGGCGAAAATCCCCATCCAGAATCCTTTGCCGGCCGGCAGCGAGCGGCGTGCCTGATATGCCCTCCGGAATCCGCGTCCTGCAAGCGTGTTGCAGAGCCACGCACGGTCGATCAGCGAGAAGTCAGGCTTTAGATTCCGCATGGAATGAAACCGACTTGGACTTACGGGTTCCTCGAGTTCACTCGGCAGTTGCACAACGGCGGAAAGTACTCCGCCGGGAGCTACCAGAGATAAGGCACTTTCCAGACAGAGTCCCACGCCGGCGTGCTCAAACACCAAGGCGGCGTGAACCAATTGCACCGGTGGCAAGTGGACGACCGTTTTGGCTAGATCGGCGCAATATAGCTCCAAACCTGACAGGCGCGAGTAGCGCTGACGCGCTGCCTCAAGATAGCGAGGGTTCACGTCCAGGCCCACGACGCGCTTGGTAACGCTGGCGTCGATGTGGTCAAGTCCATTCCCGCCCGCGATTCCAAGAATTGCCACAGACTCCGGATATCGGAATGCCAGGGCTTCCGCGAATAGATCCGATAGAGCACCTAACTGCTGAACTTCGGCCGAATTCATGTGCCCTTCGTAATCCGCAAGAGACACACCCAGCCATGGATTCGCCATTCTAGGATGCTATGACGGATAGTCAAAAGTCGCAATCGGGAACGAATGGTCGGCAATCCGGAAGTAATCTACGGGGGCACTAAGTCGGTTTGGCGGGAACTGCTGCAAATGTATGATCTCCCGGCTCTGCCGGGGAGACAGCCGGAGTTTGATAGTCTCGGGAAGTAATCATCCTCCGGCAAAGCCGGAGGCTTTGCGGTGGCTGGCCCCTCAAAGGGGCCTGACCGCCACCCTCAGAAAGAGACCCCTCACCCGATCACCCCTTCTCCCCTCTTCCCTCTCCCCTCTCCCCGGGGGAGAGGGAAGAGGGGGAGGGGGGTTGGGGTGAGGGGTCCGTTCGAAACGATTAAAGCCCACGACTTGCTGATTCCCGGACCTGTCAAACCCCGACTGCCACCCCGGCAAAGCCGGGGGATCTCCCAACGGATTAGCAGATCGCGGGCGTTCCTTGTAACCAAAAGATCCCTCACCCCAGGTCGCACGCGCGCCAGACGGCGTTTGGAGCGCGGCAGCTCGCTG
>JASHTO010000315.1 GCA_030040515.1 Terriglobia bacterium | reverse complement strand
TGTTGTAGGGGTCGAGAACGTGAAGAGTTTCACCCTTCTTTCCTGTGGCAGGATCGATTTTGGTGACGCTGTCGCCCAGATCATTCAGCACCCAAAGAGTCTTGAGGTCGTAGGAAGGCGTTACGTGCTGGGGCTGACGGCCCACGGCGAAATGCTCAATGATTTTGTACGTGGCGGGATCGATCACGTCCACCGTGTTGCTTTCACTGTTGGGCACATAGATGCGGGATGGGAAATTTCGCACCACAGGGCTCAAAAGGCCGGGGCGGTCCACCGAATAAATATCGTGCGGGTCGAGAACAGGAGGCATTCCGGGCAACGGCGAGGACAGATCCGTGACCAGACCCGGGCCTTTCACCTGCGCCACGCCGGCCGCCGCCAGTGTCGTGGCGGCGCAGAGGAAAAGCACTCGAGCCGTGATTACCCATTTCATTTTGTGGTCTCGTCCCCTTCCTCGAAGTTGGCCACACAAAATAACGCGCTTAATGGTGCGGCACACCGGGGTAGCCACGGTCAACTCGCAGCGCGGGTTGACCGTGGGCTTGGGGCTTGTCCACGACTCGCGAACCCACGGTCAGAAGAGCCCTGACCGTGGCTACCCATGCCCCTGGATTATGCGCATTATTTTGTGTGGCCAACTTAGTTTTGCCGATTTCTCTCCGCAAAGCCAAAAAGTCAATTTCCGTCGAGCACTAGCAGTTTACTCAAAAAGCTTTGGCCGTTGAAGGAGGAAGATTGCGAGAATAGTAGGGGTACGCCAAAGTCGATTTGGAGTGCAGGAGCTTGCTCCCGCTGTTGAGCTCGCTTCCGGCTGACGGGCCGCCAGCAAGCTGGCGAAGGGCAAAGCGGCAGCACTCCATAATTCGCCACCGCCCTGTTCTTACCGTTGCGGGACTTTGACGTACTCCTGGCGAGAATGGATGTACACTAAAACTTCACCATAATATCGAAGTCGATCAGGAACTCACTCTTCACCAGACTCGGGAACCACACGCTGCTCAGCCCACCGCCGCAGGCCGCTTCCGCGGCGGAAAGCACGGTCTGCCCGGAAGGCATGCCGGTTGCGCAGGCGTACTCGGTGGGATAACCGTTGCCGTTGAGCACCGTCGAGGGAGTGCCGACCCAGGCCGGGGGTGTAATCCCGCCATGGCCCGACCAATACGGCACGTTCGCGTGGCGAGTATCGGGCTCAATCCGGAAGGTGATGTACTGCTTGGGCATCCAGTCGAACGTGAGCGAGCTATCCCAGGCCTTGAAGGGATCGCCGGGGTTCTCGGTGAAGTAAGGCGAATTGACCGCCGCGGAGGCCGCGGTCATGCCGTTGATGGGCGGAAGGAGCACGAGGTAGCGCCCGGGGTTATTGATTTCTCCGCCGCCCAGGGTGACGGCAAACTGATCCTTTTTAAACCACCAGCGATTGTAAAGCATGTAACCAAGAAAACTCTGCTTGGGTCCGCCCGCGTGGTCGCCCGTGCAGCTCACTCCGCCGCCGTATTCGCAGCCGATATCGCCCGTGAAAGTGAACGCCATTTTGTCGAGGAACGGCGCCTTGGGCCGGTCGAAGTATTTCACCTCCACGCTGTTGTCGGAGTGGATGCGCGCGCGATTGGGTATGTAAAGATCGTCTCGCCCCTGCCCGTACCCATTGGAAATGACGTTCATCCACGGGAACGGCGTCCAGCGAAGCTGCCCTCCCAGGCCAAGGCGGTTGTTGGCGGAATCGTAGGACTGCCATCCGTTGATGATCCACGGCTCGATCTTCAGGTGCGGCGTGGGGAAGATCTGGATGCGCACTCCCTGGAAGAACCACGGAGTGTTCGAGGAAACATACGACGGCTGATAGGCCCAGTTGTCAAAATTGTAGTAGCTGAACAGGCCGATGTAGGACATGAAAATCCCCGCATCCACGTTGATCCCGTCCAGCACATTGAAGTGGTAACCGCCATAAGCTTCCGACAGGTACCGGTCGGCGTCGGCAATGTCCCATTCACCGTGCGTATAGCTGCCGTCATTGCGAATAGTGGCTGTGGAATAGGCGCCAAATTGCGTCATGAAACGGCCGCGCACATTGTCCCAGTGGAAGTCGCCACCGATGCCCAGTTGCTCCAATTGGATTTCACCGGAGCGGAACAGCTCGCTCGATCCTCCCATGGAATGGTCCGACGGATGCTGGTTGTCCCACGTGGCGGTTACGTCGGAGCGAATCTCAGGGGTGAAGAATTTCGAATCCCAATAGATGTCCTTGGTTCGCGGGTTTCCGTTGAGCCACGTCCAATCGTAATCGGAAAACGGGTCGATTTTTTTCTTGGCGTTGGCTGTTGGTTCCGGATCGACATTCGCCGACGGTGTGGCAGGGGCGAGGGCTTGGACCGCGGGCGGCACAGCGATATTGGGCGGAATCAGCGCCGTGAGCACTCCGGAGGGAGGTGTGGCGGTGGAAGACTTCACGGCAGAGCTCATTCCTGCCGAGCCAAGCGAGGCGAGCGGCACCGGCTTGGCCGTTGCGTTCGTCACGCTGCTGGAATTCGCAGGCGCAGGTTGAAGCATTGCCACCACCGCCGGACGGGTGGCGGAGGGTGAAGCGGCGGCGGTCGCGGCCAATGTGGCAGGCGCGGCAGCCTGACCGGCCTCGCGGGCTTCCAGCTCCTCCAGACGCGCCTCCAGGCGGTCCAATCGCTCGAGCAGCATCTTCTCGCGTTCAGTTAACGGGGCCTCATTGGAATTCCCGTTCGCCGCAGTTGTGCGCGAACCAGTTGTTCGCGCCGGATTCGCAGCACTGACGCTCGCCGCGGAAGCGACCAGGGTCATATCGACACGCAAGTCCTGCTGCGCCTTGACGCTCACGGTGGCCCGCGCGGTTCCGGCCACGCCAGCCTTGCTCGCTCGCAATTGATATTGTCCCGGGTGGAGGTTCCCGATCACAAACACCCCCTGTGCATCGCTCACAATGTTCCGGTTGGAATTGTCCTCTACGCAACGCACCTGAACCTTCACTCCCGGAAGGGGCGCCCCTTGTGAATTGCGGGTGATCCCGTGGACGTCGCCGGATAAGGTCCCGGCTTGCGCTGTTGTTGCACCCACCAAGAAACTCACCGCCAGCACCGCCAATCCCAGCTTCCATCGCATGCTAAGGGGGCGCAACCGATATCCAAACTGCTGAGTCTTACCCTCCCTGAATTGGGTCATTTGAAAACCTCCAGTTGGCAATATCGATTTGGTTTTTTTGGATCAGCCCCCTAACGGAAGATAGGACGCAGGGCGTGAAAAAGGCATAAAAGCCTCATAAGGATTTTGGGAAGGAACTATTCATTCCGTTTTTGGGAGCTATCGCGGAGGGATTGACCTTTTATACGGAGCGACATAAATTGTAGCGGCGCTCTGCGACCCGTCGCCAGAAGACGGCTTTGGGTCGCAGGGCGAGCGCCGACCGGCGGTCATAGACCGCCGCTACAGCCAAATACGCAAACACTTATGTCGTTCCGTATAGCAGCCAAAAGAGTGTCCGTAACCTTCGATGCCTTATCTCTAAGAATTTCCTAGTTCCCCAAGCCGACATCGCCCGTACGAAATCAATTCGCTTCCATAAGGGTGGGAACCAGCGGCTGGCGCTCCTGCTCCGGGATATCGCATACAAGACTGTAAGGTTTTTTCCCTACAAGGCGCCATGCCGGTGGGGCAGGTTCCAAGTCATAATAAGCTTCGGGCACCACCCTTAATCATTGCACCATGCAAAAATCTCCCCATCGCTCCGCGCGGGAGAGCAGATTCGTCTCATTACACCGTCGGTATCTCACTCTCTTCAATACAACATTCAGTTTTGTGGGGCTGACGAAGCAATTCGGTCTTAAACGTGCTCCCACACCGGCAGGGGTAAAGCACCGGCGTGGAAAGCGGGGGAGCTGAGCATGAGTCGGAAGCGAAAGGATGGAAACAGGAATGAAGCAATTGGTCCTGACCTTTGCCCTTACTTCGATACTGTTTGTGCCTTCAATATCAGAGGCAAGGTATACTGATCCCAGCGGGTCCCCACAGCACCGCAAAGGGGCGAGCGCAAAAGTTGAAAGGGGAATTGCAAGTTGGTACGGAGAGGAACATCAGGGAAGACGTACTGCGAGCGGTGATGTATACGACATGAATAAACTAACCGCAGCGCACCCCGACCTCCCCTTCGGATCCCTGGTGCTGGTTACCAACCTCAAGAACCGCAAATCAGCAGTCGTGGGGGTGAATGACCGCGGCCCGGGCGTGCGCGGCCGGATTATCGACCTCTCGCGCGCGGCGGCGCGCCAACTGGGCTTCGAGGAAGCAGGCCTGGCGGAGGTAACCGTCGAGGTGGTTGACTCCCCGAACGATTCCGGGCCGTCCGACCCTGAAGCGTCCGCCCGCGCTTCCATGCCCCCACACCCGGCTCGCAAACAAGTGCTGCGGAAGGTGGAATTCACTCAACAGAAGCTGCGCGTTCCTTCCGCGTCGAGCATCGGGCAGGCACCTGCGCAGGAGTTCCCCAATATCCTTCCCCCTGCCCGACCCGAATCAGTCCCCTCTCGGGAGTGACCCTCGCAACATCGACCTCGGGCAGGAACCATACTCCCACAGCACTCGACGGGGCAGCGGGATCGTAGAGTTTTACATCACCGCGCTGAGGAACCATGGGCCGGCGTGCGCGTTAGCAGGTGATTCTGAACGATATCCAGAAAAGCTTTGGCGGGCAGTGATAGTGGGCTTCCGCGCCGGTAGATCAGCCCCAGTTGGCGATAAAGCTTCTGCCCGCGGAGTGGGACAAGTTTAAGCGTTCCCGCCTCCATTTCCGCCTGCGCGAATGCCTCCGGAAGCAGCGAAATGCCCATCCCGGCGGAAACATACTTCTTGATAATCTCCACGCTCGCCAGCTCCATGGAGATTTGCAGATTCTTGCGAAAAGACTTCAAGAGGTCCTCGATCATTTTGCGGGTTCTCCCGGTTCGGGGAACAAGCAGCGGATAGAAGGAGAGTTCTTCGGGCGTAATATCGATTCTTGCGGTTAGAGGATGCCCGGGAGGCAAAACAACCTTGAGCTCGGCCGAAAATATCGGCAGAATCTCCAACCCTTTTACGCTGCGCGGCAGGGAGACGATGCCGATTTCGAGAATTCCATCCTGAGTCTTCTCCACGATCTTGTGGCTGAAATTTCTTTGGACGTTCACCTGCACCTGGGGATAGATGCGCCGAAAATTCGCCAGGGCATTGGGGAGAACGTAGAGGAAGGTTGCATCGTTGGCGCCGATGCGCAGCTTGCCGCGAGGATTCGCCTTCATCTGGCGAATTGCCTCCAGCGCTTCAGTCCGTAGCGCCAGCAATTCCTCCGCGTAAGGCTGCAGAGCGCTTCCGGCCTCGGTGAGCTTTACAGCTTTGAAATCGCGATCGAAGAGCTTGCGGCCGAACTCCCTCTCCAAACGTTGAATCTGCTGGCTGAGCGTGGGCTGGGTTCGATAAAGCATGGAGGCAGCGCGTGAGAAATTCCGCAGACGGGCCACCGCCAGAAATCCTTCCAGTTGGTCAAAGCTCATCTGATGGCGGACTCGCGTTTGTTTAATCGTGCGCATGGACGATTCATCAAGAGTGATCCCCCCACCCTTTGCCAGAATGCAGTGCGCCCTTTTCACCAAAATCCGCGCATGACGATTGCGAGCAACCCAGATTACATGAAGAACATTGGGAAGCAGGCGTAAATTCTTTTTTGCTCGATAATAGATTATCCTAATGGCGCGAACGCCGCCGAATCGGTGCCTGGCGGGAAGGACTCACGACGCTTCAACCCCGCGCGGCTTGGCCGCAACGAAACTTCGCTGTCACCACAGAGCACACAGAGGTTCACAGAGGTAAAGTGCTCTGTGGTCGGACTTCTTTCCGGACGTCATCGTGAAGCTCAGCTATACTCAGTTCCCCTGCCGGTCCGGTGTGGCAGGCGGCGTGAGACATTGCCGTCAATCCACGTGGGAGGTAGACCACCTTGCGCTACAGTCTGGCCATGCTGATTCTGCTTTTCGCTGCCTGTCTGGAGACAGGAGGTGATGCATTGATGCGCCTTGGCCTGCGCAGTCCTACACACACCCGCATGGGGCTCTTCTTCCTGCTGGGGGGCATGGTGTTGGCGCTTTACGGTTATACGGTGAATGCGCCCGCCTGGGACTTCGGGCGATTGATAGGCGTCTACGTGGCGTTTTTCTTCGTGGTGGCGCAGGTGGTTTCCTGGCTGGCCTTCGGACAGAAACCTTCCGGCATGGTTTTGCTGGGCGGAGCGCTTATCGTGGCCGGCGGATGCATCGTATCGATGGCCGGATGAAAGGGGTCGTGCCCTGATTTGGCGTGTAAGTGGCAAGGCCCCACCTTGCCCCTTCAGTTTGGCCGCCACTCTGCATATGAATTCATTATCGTTAATTCACCTCTTCCTTATGAAGCGTTTATACCTTCTTCATCCCCTTGAGCGCATCGTAAAGGTGCAAGCTTGACGGCCTCTTTCTCCACTTGCCCGGAATCATTGCCGCGGAGTCCGTCAGCCCAATGTCGCAGTCGCCTTTCACGGGAAGGGGGAGATGGACTTCAGAATCCTGGTGGTGGACGACGATGTGCAAATCCGCCGCGTCCTGCGCGCCACACTCACGGCCGCAAGGTATCAAACGGACACCGCAGCCAGTGCCGAGGAAGCCCTGGAGATGATGAAGGACCGCAAGTACCACCTGGTTCTACTGGATTTGCGCATGCCCGGAGTCGACGGACTGGAATTATGCCGCTTGCTCCGCGCCAACTCGGATTCGGAGATCATCATTCTCAGCGTGAGAAGCATCGAGGCCGACGTCATCGCGGGACTGGATGCGGGAGCCGACGATTACGTGGTCAAACCGTTCCGCACGCCGGAGTTACTGGCGCGAATCCGCTCCGCGCTCCGGCGCAGCACCGCATCCTTTGACTCAGGACCGCCCAAGCTCATTTTGGACTCGGTGGAAATCGACTTCCGCAACCGGCGCGTTACGGTGGCGGGTAAGGTTATGCGCCTCACGCCCAAGGAATTTGAGGTTCTCCACTATTTCGCGGCCCGTCCTGAAAAGCCCATCCCCCACGAAGAGATCCTGAGTGCCATCTGGGGACCCGAGCACGCCGGGCACCACGAGTACCTCCGCGCTTTCATCAAACAACTCCGCAAGAAGATCGAGCCGGAGCCTGCCCGCCCCCGATTCCTCATCACCGAACCCTGGGTTGGTTACAAGCTGCAACTACCGCGGCTACCTCGGCGTGCCGCACAATGAAGCGCGTTATTTTGTGTAGCCAACTTCGAAGTAAAACTTCAAAGCCAATTGCAGAATTCGCATGTCAAACGCCTGGGTGGTATACGGGAACGTGCTGGAAGTAATGTTCGGGTTTCCCGGACTCGCCAGGTTGGTTTGAGCGGTAACGGACCATCCCGGGGGAACCAGGTTGGTCTGGTTGAACAGGTTGAAGGCCTCCACGCGGAATTCAAACTTCATCTGCTCCTTGACGGGGGAAATAACGGATGAGCGCCGCGTCAACATTGAAGAAGCCCGGACCCTCCAGGGAGTTCCGTCCTTCGTCCCCCAAGCTGCCCACTGGGGCCTCCGAGAATGCCGCGGGATTCAGGATTTGAACGTAGCGGGTCGACGCCGTGGAATTGGGCGTGTTATAGACGAAGTGGTAAGGGCTCCCGGTCTCGATCGGACGGTCTGCCTCAACGCCCGTTCGAGAATTGTCTGTCGAACCCAGTGTGGCGTAGAACCAGAGGCCGCTGTGAGCAGTGATAATGGGAGAGATCTGCCAGTTGCCCAGCAGGCGGTTCGTCCAGGTTCCCTGGAATTTCGGCGAGCTCGCCACCAGGGAAGCATTGAAGTTCTGGTCCAAGTTCATGCCGCAGTTGCCGTAGTCCAAACCCGGGCTAGCGGGGCTCTCAAAGCTCGGCCCCGTCAATTCGCCTGTGAAATCCGAGAGACTGAGGCAATGAGACCAGGTGTAATTTGAGAGCAGGGTGAAGTTCTGGCTGAAGCGGTGGGTCACGTTGAGCAACAGAGCATTGTAGGAGGCGTAGGAGCCCTCAAACTGCTGGGCGATGGTGGAATAGAAGCTCCCCGCGTTTCCGGTAACGCCGTTGACGGTAACCATCTTATCTTCGAGGTAGAGGACGCGCCGTTGGGAATGAAACTGTTGGTGGTTCCGGGAGCGGTGCGGAGGCGAGTGCCCTGATAGGCGCCGAAATAGAAAAGCTTGCCTTTCTTGATGGCCCCTCCCGCCGTTCCGCCAAACTGGTTGCGCCGCAGCGTGTCCTCGGCCGCAGCACCAAACAGGCGGGCATTGAAGTCGCCATTGCGGACGAATTCGAACAAATCGCCGTGGAAGGAGTTGGTTCCGGACTTGGTGACGAAATTTGCGGTGGCGCCGGGATGGACTCCGTAGCGTGCCGAAAGCCCGTTCATCTGCACGCTGAATTCCTCCAAGGCGTCGGGAATGGGCAAGGGGAGATTAACGTTGGAAAACGGGTCGTTGTGGTCCGCGCCGTCCAGCAGGTAATCCACGCCATTTCCTTCCCCGCCCTGCACCGAGATGCTGACCGAGCTGGAATAGTTCTTGCTGCCCGTCAAGTCCCCGCCATTGGGAATGTAATTCGTGGCTGCCCCGGCTGCCACGACCAGTTGGGTGGGTAACCGCCCGTTCAGAGGCAGGTCATTGATCCTCTGCCGGTCGATCACTTCGGAAATCGAAGTGTCCTGAGTCTGAACCATGGAGGCGCTGGCGTTGACTTCCACGGATTGAGACACGGTGCCCACCTTCATGCTGACGTCAAGAGCGACATTGTCCCCCACTTGCAGGACAATTCCCTTTTGGATGTAGCGCTCGAAGCCATTCGCCTTCACCACGATCTTGAGCCGGCCGATTGACCGGGCTTGCTCAGGGCAGCGGCTGCCCAGACCACCGCAATCGTCAGCGCCGCCAGCGCGAATTTGAGAGTCGTTGCTCAAATCATTCTGTCTCCTTATCGGAAATTTCCCCTTCCGCATTCGGTTGGAGCGGCGCTCTATGAGCGTCGAATTTTACGGGCTTCTCCGTCAACCGACGGACAAGCCCTGGCGACGGTCGATAGACCGCCGCTACAGCATTCAAACTGAGACGTTACCCCTCCTGCGTAAGTTGACAACGCGCTGTGAGCGCGTTACGTTGGTGACATGGGGATGAATGGAAATCAACACCTTTCTCTTTCCGGCTTCTATTTTCTCGAGCGAAAAGGGCCGGGCCGGGTGGCGCTCGCAGATGTGGCTGGCACCGTCCGGGCGCACCTTGATGGCCTGGGCATAGCTGCCGTGAAGCTGCGCGACCGCAGCATCGCGGTGGCCGTGGGAAGCCGCGGCATCGCCACGCTGCAAGTCATCGTTCGCACCGTCTGCGATTGGCTGAAGGCGCACGGCGCCAAGCCTTTCGTCTTCCCCGCCATGGGCAGCCATGGAGGGGGCACGGCCGAGGGCCAGCGCCAGGTTCTGGCCGAATACGGCATCACGCAGGCCGGCGTGGGCGTGGAGGTTCGCTCTGAGATCGCGACCGTGCAGGTGGGAACCACTCCGCAGGGCTTCCCGGTGTTTGCCGACCACAACGCGTGGAATTCCGATGGCATCGTGTTAGTGAGCCGTGTCAAGCCCCACTCGGATTTTGTGGGCCGGGTGGAAAGCGGCATGCTCAAGATGATGGCCATCGGATTGGGCAAGCGCGAAGGCGCCGCCGAGGGCCACAAACAGTTCATCAAATGCGGATTTGAGTCCACCATTCGCGCCGTTTCGTCCAGGATCCTCGAAAGCGGGAAAGTGTTGTTGGGGGTCGCCATTGTGGAGAACGAATCTCACGACGTCGCCGACGTGCGTGCCGCGCTGCCGCAGAATATTGTCGAGGTGGAGGAATCCGCCATTGCCCTGGCGCGCGAGTTGATGCCCCGCCTGCCCTTCAAACGCATGGATCTGCTGATCGTCGATGAGATGGGCAAGAACATCAGCGGCGCCGGAATGGACTCCAAGGTCATCGGGCGCGTGCGCGGCGAAGCTCGGGGTACGGGCATTGGACCCGACATCAACGTCATCTTCACGCGCGACCTTACCGAGGAGAGTGGTGGAAACGACATTGGCGTGGGCAACGCCGACATCATTCACGAGCGCCTCTTCCGCAAGGTCGATCTTCAGAAGACCTACGTCAACTGCATGACCGCCTTGAGCCCCTTGGCCGGCCGGATTCCCATGCACTTGCTCACGGACCGCGCCGCCCTGGACTTCGCGCTCGGCCATCTCGGCAATCCCGACCCGGCCTCCCAACGCTGCG
>JASHTO010000314.1 GCA_030040515.1 Terriglobia bacterium | reverse complement strand
GTGGGAGATGAGCTGTCGGTTCTCTTCATAATGGTAAAAGGATCGTGGATTACGCCCGAGCCGCCTTGCACTTTTTCCACGGCCGCGTCCGAAAGCTCACCCTCGGCCTGCGGCGTAACCCCTTTCTGGTCCTGAGTTCCACTAATCGTCTTGCCCTTTTCTTCTGCCATGGTTTTTTCCTCCTTTTGGAATGAAATACGATAAATCCGAACCTGTAAAAGGTCGTTGATGTCGACCTGTCGCGATCAACCGTTCAATGAACTCAAGTTAAGAGTCCCACCCCAGGTTTTTCAGAAGGGCGCGGCCAAGAGCGGTAGCGTCGAGAGGCGCCAACGGCCGGTTGAGCTCCTCCATCTTCTTCCGGTGCGCTTCCTGCTTCTGGGCGGCTTCCTGGACAAATTTTGCCATCCGCTCCTTATGGGCATTCAATTTTTGGAGAATCGTGGCCGTAGCCTGCTTCAAGCCCTCTCTGCGAGCGGCTAACTTTTCCAGGTTCTGCGTGACATCCGGATTGCTGGCCGCGGCGGGATTGCTCAAGACTAGTTTGCAGAATTTGTCCAGCTCGGCAAACACCGGGCTTAGATCCAAAGCTCCTTCCGCCGGCGAAGGGGTGGGGGGAGCGCTCCTTTTCGCGTCACTAACGCCCGGTGCCGGCAGGGGCTCCGCGCCAGGATTCCATAAGAAGTCGCAGGAGGGGCAGCAGATGAAGTTCCACATGCGGGCGACGCAGGAACTTTCGATACATCCGAGGGCGCCGCTCGGTTGCAATCCGATGGGCTCGTGGCATCTGGGACAGGCCACGGAGGCGGGCATGGGCTTGCCACAAAGCCAGCAGTCGGACGGGCCTGAAGGCTGGGCGCTGATTTCGATGAGCACGTCGCCGGCGATTTCCGCATTCGCAGAGCCCGGTTGCCAGAGCTCGAGCAGTTCGGCATGAGGGAGGCGGCGCGAGGGGCCGTAGAGCGGGTCATGCAACACCACGTCGTGCTCTTCCACGTCGACCAGCACGGAATAGTGGCCGGTCGGCGAATCGGAATTGAGGCGATGGTTAAGGATCGCCCGCCGGCCGGATTCACAGCACAGGCGCAAGGATTGGAGTGGGTGGCGCGCCTGGAAGGCCACAGCAGAGAAGCCACGGTCCAGAGCGTCTTTCACCATCAAATAGCTGGTGGAAGCAAGACTACCGAACGGGTTCTCCTTGGCAATCGCCGGCCAAACCTCCGTCTGCGCGACCTTTTTGCCCAAAGAACGATACACCATGCTCAGGCATGCGGCTCCACAGTCACGTTGAGCTGGTGAACCGGCTTGTTTTTCGTAGGGAACTGCCGCCGACGCTTTGCTCATTGTCAACATTCCCACGTGTTATTACCTCCCAAGAAAAAGAAGGCGATTCAAAATCAATTAAGGGCCGATTAAAACTAATGGACACCCTATGGCGATGGTCCCACCATGCATGGTGAAATCCCCCATGCGCGCGGCGGGTTGCCCGCCGATGAGAACCGTGAAGGACCCGACGATAATCGAATCGGGCGGACCTGCGCACATGGCCATGTCGCCCAGACGAGCTGCCGGCATGCCGCCAATCAAAACCAGAGGACATCCGGTAAGAATTGGCCCGCCCACGTGGGGAACGACGCCGGTAACCATGGGACACATATGCATATCCCCCAGGCGAGCGGCTGGCTGACCCATCTCTTTAACCTCCAATTCTCAAGCTGCAAACGCCGGATCTGACTCCGGGTCACGCCGGCGGGCCCTCGGCCATCCCCATTGCCAGTTCCAGGAACAGGCGTTGAGTTTCGATAATCCTGCCCGGGCTGGCTTTGGTGCAGGCCAATTTGACCGCTCCGGCCAAAGCCTTGGCGTGGGCAAAGGGCTGCGGCGCCATGGGCGGGGCGTCGGGTGGAGCGATATTTCCGCCGGTTTGATACACAGCCATCGCCAACCCGCCCGCCGGTGAGGCTGCTCCGGCCATTTGGGCCGGAGCCAGCACTGCGGCACGGTTCCAATCCGTCGGCTGCACCACCCATTGCACTGCTGCCCGAGCCGCCTCCTTGTCCACAGGCGCAAGGCTATCGCCGCACGCGTGCTGGAGACACAAACACCCCCACCAGATCGCTTCCCTTGCCGGCATGGCGTGGGCCATGAAATCAATGCCCGTAACGTAGTCCTTCCCGGCCAGCAGGGCGGTGGCGAATTCCTCGGGGGGCATGCCGTCGCGCAGCAGCGCCTTTGCTTCTTTCTTAACGTTAAAGCGCCCGCAGATCTCAGCGGCGGTGGATGCGGTGACGGCGACGAATGGTTTCCCGCTCATGAGTGCAATCCTCCGACTAATTGATTTGCACCAGCACGCCCTGGATCGTAATGCCCTCCGGCGCGATGGTGATCGTGCTCACTCCACCCGCCACCGACAAGGTGATCTGGGTGAGGCTCTGGATCGTCACGGGCATTGTTCCAGCATCCACAGTGATTCCGCTGGGGGTCATTTGAATCATTTGGTCTACCCCCTGAATCAGCCCGCGCTGGAGCGTGACGTTTTGGGTTTCGCCCGTGACGATTTCCACACCATTGGTTGATTCGGAATCGACGGGGGGCAGCGAGGGCGGACCGGCGGTAATTCGAACTCCCTGGCTCCCGTTGATCTCCACCATGCCATCGTCCCCTGTGCTGTCGGCCACGATCATGACAGCCGGCGGGTCAGAGGTATCTTCTCCTACCTGAGCACCATTGGCGGTAATTCCGATGAATTGACCATAGATATCCAGTTCGCCGCCTTCCTGGGTCTCAATATATCCCGCCAAATTACCGTCGCCCCCGCCGGACCCACCACCCATTTTCTTATGTGGTTCCATGCCAAGTCTCCTTTTGGTTGAAAATCTTCGGTTCACCAGCCTTAACCTGAACTTGAGGTATCGAGTTGGGCCTCTCCTATGCTCTCGAAGATGGGCGGGAGGGCCGCCGCAAGGGCAGCGCTCGACACTAAGCCCACAAACTTATCCGTCGGGGCTACCTTTACCTTTGTATCATGCAACTGTTGGTAGACTTTTTGCTGGCCGTCGCCAGCCTGGTTATAAACATTCTGGAGTTTCATAAGGAAGTACAGCAGAGTTTGCATCAGGAGTTGAAATGTCATCAACAGGACGGAGCGAAAATCGTCGTCGGGGAAGGCATAGGCGGACAAAAAAATAAATATCGAAAGGCTCATGATGTCGCCAATTTGCAACGCGGCGGGAGTGGAAAATCCATTTGCTCCCGCTCCGAAGGTAATGGGTGGGGGGCCCAGGTTGACCGTGATGCTCTGTCCCATCACCACCTGGGCATTCGCTCCCAGGGTAAGCTGCATGTTCCCACCAAGCCCGCTTCCCAGGGCTTGAAAGGCGCTTTCCGAGATGGTATCGGTGGCCGCATCTGGAAACGACAATCCGAAAGTCGCCGGGTTGACGCAGATTTGCAAATTGGTGCCATAGGCCACCTGCATGTTGATGGGAAAGGCAATTTGGAAATTGCCGCCGTAAACCACCACGGAGTTGATGCCGGCAAAGCAGGTAGGTTCGGGGGGCTGGAAGAGGTTCTTGTTCGGCCCGCCGCCGCTGCCTCCGCCGACTGGCACCCCACCCACCGTCACGGCACGCGCCCCCGGGACTCTTTCCGCCTGGTGCCGCCCCCCCCGGTAGGTTCGATCATACTCAGCGGTGATCACCATATGGCGCTCGGAGTGAATGGCCACATGCTCGTGGGACTTGTTATCAACAAAGAGCAAACCGTTGTAATTTTTGCCGGGTTTCCCCGTCAGGCTGCACGACTTGAAGCCGGCAAAGGAGCTGAATTTGGGCATGGAGAAGGGCGGCAGATTTTGGGCATTATACACACTGCCGACGATCAGAGGCTGGTCGGGGTCGCCTTCCTCGAAAACCACCACCACCTCATGTCCAATACGCGGCCAGAAGAACGCGCCCCAGCCTTTGCCTGCCCACACCTGGGCGACGCGCAACCAGCACGAGCTAGAGGTATTGTGCTTGCCCTCTCGATCCCAATTGAACTGCACCTTTACCCGGCCGTATTTGTCGCAGAAGATTTCCTCTCCCGGCGGACCCACCACCGTGGCGGTCTGGGCACCGGCGATGACAGGTTTGGGCGTCCGGCGCTGGGGGCGATAGGGTAGGGCGGTGGGAATACACGTGAAGCGGTTCTCATAATGGAAGTCGGAAGCGGCGCTGGCGCTCCGATAGCTTCCTTCTCCCAGGCGGGCAGTATGGTGGAGGCGGGTCAGAAGGTATTCACCATCGCCATCGAAGTGGTGTTCGAGGGTAAATTTGTGCCCGGCCATGAACTGGCCGCAGCCGCTTGTGCCTTCAATTCGCAGACCCTCCACCTCCTCCTGCTCCATGCGAATCCTGACAGTTCTTTCGCCGTCTTTCACAACGTCCTTGAGAGCCTGCGGTTGCGATGCGCCGCCGCGGTCGACGCCATCGAAGCGTTGTGCGTAACCCCCGGGGTAATCGTAGACCTCCAGTTTCTCATTTCCGCCCACGTGGAGCTTATGGGCCACTTTTCCCGCGAGAACGCTTTCCACGGTCCTTTCCTTGGCCTCCAGATTCTTGCCGGGCAACTCGAAGCAATGGTCCCAAAGTGTGTAAGTGCCGGAGCGTAGTTCCTGGGTTTTCTCCCAGCTCCTCACCAGGCTGCCCTCGCCCACGGTCCCCGCAACCTCGTCGTAAAGGACTTTGTCTTCTCCGGGCACGGCGTGGTGCCGGCTGACCGCATCGCTTACCACCATCTTGTGGGTGCCATCGCCGTGCTGGAAGAAATAGTAAATTCCTTCTTCCTCCATGAGCCGGCTGGCGAAGTCGAAGTCGGATTCCCGATACTGAACGCAATAATCGCGCGGCA
>JASHTO010000313.1 GCA_030040515.1 Terriglobia bacterium | reverse complement strand
GGTCAACTGCTGCAGCGCCAGGGCGCGCAGTACCACTCGCACCTGCTGAATACCCGCGCGCAAAACTCGCCGAAGTTCTTTCTGATCCTCGGCAGATACTTGCACCTCGATAGGGCGTCGCGACATGCCCCAGTATAGGCTCAAACACCGCCTAAAAGAAACCACTATAGAATCTTTTCATGCAGTCAAAGGCCTAGTGGTGTGAAAACGCTCTACTCTGCCGGTGCGCCCGCAAAATTCAAATGAACCGGCCACTCGCGCGAATTTGGGGAAAAGAGCAGCAGCAGAGCAGGATTTATAAAGACGTGGTCAGATCGAATTTCCAGTCCATAAGGCCCTTCCAGATCACAGCGAATATCATATTCGAATCGTGCAGCCGCACCTCCTTCGACCGACCATGTGGTTTTGTCGACAACGCGGACTGGCATAGTCTTTCCTCGCTCCGAGTACGCGGTCAAATCAAACAGGTATTGTGAGAAATCGCGGATTTCATATAGGGCGTACCAGGTCGGCAGTTGCACGATTGCCTGCCCATGTTCCGGCGCGAATCGAACAGTAACATGAAGCGTGTGTTCTCCATATAACGCGGATTCCACGAACGTGTCACGGGATCTCCATGTATTGGTTCCCACCTGCTGATTGACCTATACGGTCTACGAAGTGCGCTCGGCCACAATCTTGACCGCCGCATTTGTTGCAACCATTGGCCACTACGTGGACATTCTGAAGGACGAGCCGGAGCGAATTTGGGTTGGGGTTCATTTTGGCTCCCGTGGTCTGGGACACAAGATCGCCACGCGCTTTCTGAATCGAGCCGGCGCCAAGGACGATATGGACTCGGCTCCCGTTGCGCCGGACTCTCGCACCCAGGAAGGCCAGGACTACATCGCCGCGATGAAACTGGCCGGGCGGTATGCCTACGCCGGCCGCGATTGGGTGTGCGATCGAGTGGTGAAGATCCTCGGCGCGAAGGCACTCGACTCCGTCCACAACCATCACAATTTTGCGTGGCAGGAGACCCACGGCGGAAGGTCGCTCTGGGTCGTTCGCAAAGGTGCAACGCCGGCATTTCCTGGCCAGCGCGGATTTGTTGGCGGCACGATGGGCGAAAACTCCGTGATCCTGGAAGGCATCGAGAACGACGATGCTGCACTTTCCCTGTACTCAACGGTCCACGGCGCTGGCCGCGTGATGGGCCGGATGGAGGCCAAGGGCAAGCAGGACAAGGCCACCGGTGAGTGGAAGCGCCCGCCGAAGGTTACCCAGGAGATGATAGACACCTGGGTGAGTGAAGCCAAGGTTGAACCGCGGTTGAACTGCGCGGCGGTGGCGTTGACGAGTCGTCGCACTGTTACAAGCGATTGCCGGGAGTCCTGGCCGATCACTCCACGTCGGTGCGAGTTCTTCACACGCTCAAGCCGCTCGGAGTTGCGATGGCTGGCAAGCACGAGTTCGATCCGTACAAAGACTGAAGGGCAGGTGTCAGGTCCCAGGTCGCAAGCGTTAGTTTGCGCAGCTTTTCGGCAGGTAGTTCGGCAAATATGGCGGCGAACTTAATGGTATCGAACGCCGATTCTGACACCTGACACCTCGCCGGTCGTCTAGATTCCTAAGGAAATGAACATGTCCGACACTCTTGTTCTCGACACGCTGGGTTTCCCGGTGGCATTTGTCCCCTGGCGGCGGGCCGTGAATCTGCAATGGCAGGACCGCGCCGTGGTGGTCACCGAAGATGCAAAGCGTATCCTCCGCTCGCCCTCCTTCGAGATGGGGATGCCGCGCGTCATCAAGCTGCGGAACCACATCAGCCGCAAGCTGCGGCTCAAAGTTCCGATGACTCGCCGTAACATCGCCATCCGCGATAACAGCTCGTGCCAGTACTGCGGCTTGGTTCTGGAAACGGCGGACTACACGATTGACCACATCGTGCCCCGGGCTCGCGGAGGAAGCTCGGTGTGGACGAATCTGGTGCTGGCGTGTGCCCAGTGTAACAAGCGCAAATCCGACCGCACGCCCCAGGAGGCGGGGCTGGCGCTGCGGCAGAAGCCCGTGGAGCCCAGTCCGTTCGACCCGCGGTTCAATTTCCGGCTGCACATCCACACGCTGCGGCCGGAATGGTCGGACTACAAGTCGTATCTTTACTGGAACGTGGAGCTGGAAACCTAATTCTCCGGTGAGCAAGCGCGGTCGTTGCGATGGTCTGAAAAGCCATAGAGTCCCGTTCGACTCGGGAACTGGGGACCAACCCTTCTGGCCTCGTCTAAAGGTAAGACGGCTGACTTTGACTCAGCCAATCCTGGTTCGATTCCAGGGGCCAGAACCACTCCCAGCTCGTTTAATGGTAGGACGCAAGATTCTGAATCTTGAGATTGGGGTTCGATTCCCTGGCTGGGAACCAAGACATGATCGAGGGAAGGCTTCCTGAAACGGTAGCAAAATCAATTCTGCCGCTGGGTCGCTTACCTCCTTCGGGTCCTCACGCAGATACTTCACAACAATTCGAACCGCTTGCGGGGTGGCATGAAACCTCTCTTCGGAAAGCAAATCAGTGAGGACGAAAAGTGGACTCGCGTCTGCTCCGTAGCCTCTGTCACGGCGTACCCATCGACGATGCCTAGAAGGTAGTCAGTACAGTGTGAGACGTCCGC
>JASHTO010000312.1 GCA_030040515.1 Terriglobia bacterium | reverse complement strand
TCATCGCCAGGGCGCGATATCCGCCGCCCGGCGCCACGATGACCGCGGTGGGAGCTCCGTGCAAGGCTGGATAGTATGTCAAGGTTGGGATGTCTTCCTCATCGTCGCCCAATGCGCCCGGAGCGCCGTTTGGCCACAGCGGAAATGTTGTCGGCGCAACCGCTGAAGCAGGAACCGGGGGTTTTGCGGGCCGCTGTTGAGTGAAAGCCGCCGGTCCGACCAGCAACATGATGGTCATTAGCCCTACCACAATTCGCCGAAACCTGTCCATGCAACCTCCTTAAAAACTGCTCGGGAAAAACCGTGAGCCCAAGTGCCGAGCAAAGCCCCCTGAGTGCCCTCGTCATCGCCCGCCCGGATCAGCGGCGGCCGCGATGTCCCTTTCACTGCTGTCAGCCGCAGCGCCGAGATAATCGGCAGCTCCAAAGGGATTCATGCGGCCGGTCACGATGTGGTTCAGGAGATCCTCGACGTAATGAGCAGGGTCAACCATGGCCGTGCGATCGAGTAGAGCGACCCGCAGAAAGTCATCGTTATTGCCCCCGTAGGGCACCAGGCGCGTTCCCTGCCAGACGCGCGAGCGCGAATCCAGCGCGTGGTCCCCGGTTTCGAACTCCGGCGCAAAATTCTGATGGTCCAACCCCACGCTGTGGTACGAATAAATGAACAGCACAATTTTGCTGCTTTCAACAACCGCTTTATAAACCAGCGGGCCAGCTTGCGCGCCGTAGCGGCGCTCGAATTCGCGCGTCCAAACCTCGTCAGGCACAGCAGGATCATAAGCCGTCCTTCCCCACGTGAGATGCCACAACCACTCGCGCTCGTACATCCACTTGTAGAGCCCCGCATGAACCTGGGGATGGTTGTGGAGATACTCAGCCGCCGGGCAATATGCTTCCATGGGCTCCATGGAAAAACCGGCCCCCTCGCCAAATTTACAGGTGAGCACCGTGCGGCGGGCAAATTCCGGATCGCCCCAAAAAAACACTCGCGTCGTGCCGTGCGCACGAATCTGCCAGAGGATGGAGTAATTCCTGGGATAGTCCGTGTAATCCTCATAGGAACTGCTGGGGGGATAGTGGCGCCCACCCAATGCCGCTTGGTAGGGCAGGCCCAGTTGCTCGCCGTTATACTTGGGCTCGATGTAAAGATGATGGCGTGTGGAACTGGCGAGTTCCCGAATCTTCGCAGGATCCGCAAGCCAGGTGCGGACGTAGACATTTAAGCTGTGGGGAATTTGCGCGAGCGCCGCAAGGTAAGTTTCCTTGTAAAAGTCCTCGGGCTGGCCGGATTCGCCCACTCGGAAACCAAACATCCAGAGTTCCGGCACCTGCTTCAAGAAGCTGAGCGCCGCCTCGCGGGTGTAATCCTCCAGTCGCGAGCTTTCCAGGTAATCCATGGGCGGCGACACCCAGCGCTCGTCTACACCCCAGGTGCGGGTTTTCCACGGACCGATGGGCGCGGCAGCCTCGTAGTTCATATAGGCGACTTTAATGCCGCGGTCGGCTGCCATCTGAATCACCTGGCGAAACCGCGCAAGGTTCTTCGCGGCCTTCTCCGCGCCCACTCCCACTTGGGGAAAGCCCGGAAGACTCACGAAGTAAGAAAATCCGTTAGGAAAAGTCAGCGTCACGGCATCGCACGGGCCGTGAATGTCCAAAAGGTTATAGCGATTCCTGGCCATCATGCCCAGGTATCCCTGCCAGTATTCATCGGACCAGAACGCGCCGTCAGGATTATCAATATCCCGCGTTGTCAAAAACATGTTGACTCCGCACAGCTCGAGGAAAGGCGATTTGGTGATCGAGTGAATGTCGTGGTAATACGAGGCGTTTTCGGCCCAGCCAACTTGCTCCGCCAGATCAAGCGCACCGTACATCGCGCCCACGGCGTCACCACCCTCCACTACGATAGTTCGTGGGGGAACAACTGAAACTGCATACGATTCAGGGCCACCAGGAGCGGGAGTAGCATTGGGAATCAGCCATAAGTGGTCACTGGCGATCCGCAAAACTATTTGCACGCCTTGGGTGGCGAGCTTGTTCGCGACATTGGCCTTCGCGCCTTTTTGGGTCAAAGCGCGCTGCAACTCCTGCACTCCGAAGTTAATCGGCGCGGGAGCATCCGCCTGCACGACAATGTTCGTGCTCTCACTCTGCGCCAGGCACGGGGCAGACCAATTCACGATCCCAGCAATGAGGACAAAGATTATTTTCCACCAAACCGACCGAATGCGCGGAAACATAGGGCTCTCTCGATGACGAAAATACAGTGGATATTCCAAGAATATTCAAATTACCCAGCAAGTGGTCCGTGACCGGCGGATATCTTGCCACCCCTGCCGTTGGTTTTCAATCACGGGTTGCGCGCGATGCGTCCGTTCGGTGACGCATTACGAGAATCGCTTTTTTCGCAATGTGTCGTGCATGTCGCGAGAAAAGTTTTGTCAAGTCCCTCTGCGCATTTCCGCTGTGCGCATATCCCGCGCTTGACTCACACGTCAACCAGTTTCAGAATGATGGTTTGACGGGGCTTTTTCGATGCACTTACCGTACTTGACCACCGGCCGGCTCCGAGGATTGAGCGTCCTGCCCATATCACTGGCGCTTGGCTTTCTGCTGGCGGCGCCTGCAGGGGCGCAAACCAACGGCGCTCGGGTAGATTGCGATTCCATTTCCAGTACGATTCTCGGCCACCCAGTGGATTATTGCGTCGCCCTCCCCCCCGGTTACGATTCCGGTTCACAAAAATATCCTGTCCTCTATTATCTTCACGGCTTATTTGAACACGCCCGAAGCTGGAGCGAGCATAGCGGCCAACAAACCTGGGAAAACCTGATGAGCGACGGGAAGATCGGCAAGTTCATCGTGGTGATGCCCGATGGCGGCCGCAGTTTTTGGGTAAATTCCTATGACGGCAAGGAGCGCTACGAGGATTTCTTTATCCAGGAATTTATTCCGGCAATCGATCACAAATACCGAACCATCGCCACGCGCGAAATGCGGGGAATCAGCGGCGTCTCCATGGGAGGCTACGGCTCGCTGCACATGGGAATGATGCATCCGGACATCTTTGGCGCCGCCAGCGCCCACAGTGCGGCATTGATTTCTAAATTCCCGAATCCCCTGCCCACCGAAGGCCGCTTTGGATTTTACGCGCGCGTCCTGCAGGAACCCTTTGGCGCGCCGCTGAACGAGGCCCATTTCGACGCCAACAATCCGCTCACCCTGGCTGAGCATCCCGAGAAGTTCGCCGGCCTGAAACTCTATTTCGACTGTGGTGATCAAGACCGCTACGGCTTTGACGCCGGCGCAAAGGAATTGGAGCAGATTTTGACGTCCAAGGGATTTCCTCACACCTTTGTCCTGCGTCCAGGCGGCCACGGATGGAGCTATTTGGATCAATACCTGCATTTCTCTTTGGAATTTCACTCGCAGATTTTTGCGCAGACTGACAAATGAATTTCTGAGCTTTCTATGACCCGACTTCGATACTTCCTGTTGCTTCTCGTAATCGTTACCGCAAGCGCCGCTACTCTCACGGCCTCCGCGGAGGCCGAGGCGCGCGTGCTCGATTACATTCGCACGCACCTCGAACCCGGCCAGCCTCTGCGCGTGACGGAGCTTTACAACGAGGTTTTCACACAGCCGGACGAACGCCAAGCCCTCAACAAACTTTATAATGCCTTCTTTCGTATTCCACTTTTTGTGGTCAATTACCAGAAAAAG
>JASHTO010000027.1 GCA_030040515.1 Terriglobia bacterium | reverse complement strand
GGCGAAGAAAGCGGGGAAGATCCGTTACATCGGCTTCACCGGGCACAAGGATCCGGAAATTCATTTGAAGATGCTCAACACCGCCTTCAAGCATGGATTCACTTTCGACGCCGTGCAGATGCCGCTGAACGTGATGGACATGCACTTCAAGAGCTTCGCGCATCTGGTGGTACCCGTGCTGGTGAAGCATGGCATTGGAGTGCTGGGAATGAAACCGATGGGGAATGGTTATGTTCTGAAAAGCGGTGTGGTGACGCCCACCGAATGCCTGCATTACGCCATGAACTTGCCGACTTCGGTGGTGATCAACGGTTGCGAATCGATCGAGCGGCTTGAGCAGGGATTGCAGGCCGCGCGCACTTTTCGTCCCTTGAGCAAGGCCGAACTCGACACACTTTTCGCGCGCACCGCACAGGCCGGGAGCGACGGCCAATTTGAGCCCTTCAAGACTTCCACTATTTTTGACGGTACAGCCCACAACCCCAGTTGGCTGGGTTGACGATCAGGAAGGAAACTGCCGAGGTCGAATATCGGGCAGGAGGAAAAGGTGTCGAAAATTTCGGCCATATTCAGCGATGTCGGGGGAGTTCTGCTCACGAACGGGCTGGATCACCTGCAGCGGGCGCGCCTCGCGAAGCTTTTCGAGCTGGATGCAAAAGATTTTGATGAGCGGCACCAAATGGTGGCAGCGTCATTTGACGCCG
The DNA here is from genome assembly GCA_030040515.1 of Terriglobia bacterium. Taxonomy (GTDB): domain Bacteria; phylum Acidobacteriota; class Terriglobia; order UBA7540; family UBA7540; genus Bog-366. Next base: position 3,627 of record JASHTO010000027.1, on the reverse strand, counting down.
GGCAGATGAGCCTCGATCAATATCTCGACCGAACCATTTTTTACCGGCCGCGGCCGTTTGGCAAACAGCAAGTGAAGGATTTTATGTTCGCCCAGTCGGAGGCCATGCCCGACTCTCTCGCCCTCATGGCGCGCGTCGCCCGGGCGCGCACGGCCTATCTTGCAACCTTGAATAACGAATCACGCGAACTGAATCTCTACCGAATTGAAAAGTTCAACCTGCGTGACTATTTTTCCGCCTTCTTCAGCTCCTGCTTTCTGGGAGTCTCCAAGCCCCATCCGGAAATCTACCGCATGGCGCTCGATATTTCGCAGAGGCCAGCGGAGGAGTGCATTTTTATTGACGACCGAACGCCCAACCTGGAAGTCGCGCAGAACCTCGGTTTGCGCGTAATTCAGTTTTCGAACGCCCGGCAACTTGAAAACGACTTGCGCGCCGCGGGAGTAGACTTCTAGAGGAAACTATTCCTTCGCCGTCAAGCTCGAGGCGAGCCGCTGGGCAGTCTGTCGCACCTGTTTCAAATCCAGCTTCCCACTCCCCATCAGCGGAAGAGCCTCGACCCGGAAAAAATGCTCGCGGCGGGGCATCCACAAAGCGGGCAATCCATAGCTGCGGACGCGCTTCAACAATTCATCCACATCGAGCCCCAACTCCAGGTGCAGAACCACGAAGCGTTCACCCTTCTGCTGGTCGGAAACCGATGTGACCACCAACCGCTGCTCCATACTGCCTAGTGCGCGATGCAGCACCTCTTCCAGGAAAACGTGCGAAACCATTTCACCCGCAATTTTGGAAAAACGCGAAACGCGGTCTGTAATGGTAATGAACCCGTCCTCATCAAACTTGGCGATGTCTCCTGTAACGTACCAGCCGTCTTGCCAAATGACCTGGCGCGTCCGTTCCGGTTCGCCGAGATAGCCCGCCATCACACCTGGCCCGTTCACCAGCAGCATGCCTTCCTGTCCCGGCCCAAGTGCCTCGAACGAATCTGGATTCACAATGCGCACCGCGACGCCCGGCATCGGGCGCCCCACGCTGCCGCGTTCGAGACTTCCCATCCGACTCTGAGTTCTGCGTCCGGCGGTTTCTACGGAAACGACCGGCGAGGTTTCCGTGCAGCCATAGCCCTGCACGAGGTCAAGATGGAATTTTTCCCAAAAGGCGTCGGCGAGTTCGGGCCGCATCTTTTCCGCTCCAGCAATGGGCACGCGGACGGAGGCCAAATCCCGCGGTTCACATCGCCGGACATACTCCAGCATAAAGGTCGGAGTGCCGATCATCAGCGTTACGCCGTACTTCCGGCAGAGTTCGCCGATCGTGCGCGACTCAAGCGGATTCGTATGAAACACCACGCGAAAGCCCGCGCAGGCGGGCAGCCATAGTCCCACCGTGAAGCCGAACGCATGAAAAAACGGTAAGACCCCCAGCAGGCAGTCGTTCCGGTCAACGTCGATGGCCTGCACCATTGACTGCACATTGGAAACGATGTTGCGGTGAGTCAACATCACCCCCTTGGCCATCCCGGTCGACCCGCTGGAAAAAATTACCGTGGCGAGAGAGTCCAGTGTGACCCCCCGCGGAATCAATGCTCGCCGCAGCAGGGAGACGGGCGCCAGACGGGCAACTACCGCCCAAACAACCTTGTCTATTACCGAAATGGTTTTTGCCACATCCTCTAACATCACCATTTCCCGTCGTTTGGGCATATCCAATCGTTCAAGGAGCTTTTCCGAGGTGAAAATCGTCTTGATCCCACAGCGCTCAATGGCCTCGTTCATGGCTTGAACGGGCGCAGTGTAATTCAGATTTACGGGAACGCGGCCGGCGAGCGTTATCCCAAGATTCAAGACTGCCGTGGGAATTGAAGGTGGCAAAAGCACGCCGATCATTTTTGCGCCAGGACATCGCTTCAGCACCAAACGCCGGAAGAGGAGCGCGCCGACCAGCGCTTTCCCAAAGGTGAGCTCACGCCCGCTTGAATCCGCCATGGCAAGGCGCCCCCAGTTGCGGCGAGCCGAATCCAGAAATGCCGCCCCGAGCGGCTGCTGAACTGCGTTGCAGTGCGAAGCGCTTTCCGCGGCCCGCATCATCAGCGCCTGACGGATTTCAAAAGCCCCGGAGCGAGCCGGAAGCGGCGCGCCAAAATTGATAGTCAGGTGAAAAGGGATCCGGCGCGGCCATTTGAAAACGAATTGCCCTTTGCGGACGCCATAGAAACTCCCCCACTCTCGATCGATTTGCACGGGCACCACCGGCACATCGAGCCCGCTCCTGAGGGCCTCCAGACTGGGTGCGAAGCGCGGCAAGTCCCCCGCACGCATCAGCGCACATTCCGCGAAAAGGCATACCACACCGCCGCCGCCAAGGCGGTCATGCGCCGCTTGCAACGCCTGCCTCTGCACGTCGGGCGAATCCGATGTTGAAATCGGAATCGCACCCATGCGCCTGGCCAGCCAATGGACCGCGGGAGCTTCATAGAAGCGCCGGGGCATCAGGAAGCAGACTGAGCGGCGGACACTCGCGCCCAACAGAAGTGGATCGATGAAAGCAATATGATTGCACACCAGCAACGCCGGTCCGTCTTTCGGAAGGTATTTGGCACCCTGCACTTCCGCACGATAAATCGTGTGGACCAGCAGCCACAGGCAGAGCCGGGTGATGACACGTGAAAGAAACATTCCGTTATGGATAATTACTGAACTTGATAATATCCGCCAGGATCGAGGCGATTCAAACGAATATCGACAAGCAATTGCAAGGGGCTCGGACAGGCCGCCAGGAAGGAGTATACCTTTTACGGAAGGATCGTTCCACAATCCAGAAGGCAGGCGTGCAGTGGTTCGGGAAGACGTGAGACGAGTTGTAGGCAATCAAAGAAATCTAGGCCCCTTTCGCCAGCCTCTCGGCAATTTCCTGCAATTGTTTCAGGTCCAGCTTGCCGCTACCCAACAGCGGCAACGCAGGCACAGCGAAGAAATTCTCATTGCGTGGGGTCCAAAGTTTCGGAAATCCTGAATCACGCAGGCGTTTGAGCAATTCGTCTACGCTCAGACCCAAGTCCGTATGGAGCACCACGAAACGCTCGCCCTTCTGCTCATCGGAAACAGAGGTCACGACGAGGCGAGGGTCAATGCAACCAAGGGCGTGATGCAATGCCTCTTCCACTTGGACGTGCGACACCATCTCGCCGCCGATTTTGGAGAACCGTGAAAGGCGGCCGGTTATCTGAATGAAGCCGTCGTCATCGAGTTGCGCGATGTCACCCGTGATGTACCAACCGTCTTCCCAAATCACCTGATGGGTCTTTTCCGGTTCGCCGAGATAGCCCGTCATCACACTTGGTCCTTTCACCAGGAGCATTCCGGGCTCCCCGGATCCGAGTGTCGCAAAAGTCTCGGGATTTACAATCCGCACCGCGACTCCAGGTATCGGATGGCCCACGCTCCCGCGCTTGGCACCGGCCTGTTTCTGGCCTAGGCCTGCGTATCCCGACGATTCGACCGAAACCACAGGCGAAAGCTCGGTGCATCCGTAGCCTTGCAAGAGGTCAAGATGAAATTTTTCGCGAAAAGCGTCCGAGAGTTCGGGCTTCATCCGCTCAGCGCCCACAATGGCAACTCGCAAGGA
>JASHTO010000311.1 GCA_030040515.1 Terriglobia bacterium | reverse complement strand
CCACGCAGAAACTGTGGCCAAGGCCGCCGCCAATCACTCAAGCAGTCCCGACAAACTGTGCCGCCTGCTGCGCGGCGATCTGGACACGATTACAACCCGGGCGCTGAAGAAGAATCCTCTGGAACGCTACAACTCAGTGGCGGCATTCGCGGATGATATTCGCCGCTATCTTTCTCATGAACCCATCAGCGCCCGGCCGGACACGATCACCTATCGCGCCGCCAAATTTCTGCGTCGCAATCGCACTGTCGTGGCATTGACCGCCACCGCCCTGGCCCTGGTGATTGGAAGTCTATCCGCCGGATTGCTGATGGCCAATCGTGAACGCAAGATTGCCGAGCGCCGATTTGAGCAGGTGCGCCAACTGGCCAATAAATTCATCGCGCTCGATAATCGGATTCGCGGTCTGCCGGGTTCCACGAACGTCCGGATGCAAATGGTGACGGACTCGCTGCAATATCTTACTTCGCTGGGCAGCGACGTTCATGGTGACAAGGATCTGGCGCTCGATGTTGCCTTAGCCTATGTGCGGGTGGCACACGCCCAAGGCGATCCTACCTCGCCCAACCTCGGCCAGTTCGCCGAGGCGGAAGCGAGTCTCGATAAGGCGGAAACTTTCGTCCAGCCGGTACTAAAAGCCGATCCCACAAACCTCAGGGGATTGGTGCTCGCGGCCACAATTGCGCACGATCACATGGCCATCGCCGACGAACAGAATCGCCGGGAGGATGAGACGGCTTGGGCCGATAAAGCCTCGGAGCGAATCGAGCGCTACATGCATCTCGACAAGATCGACCCTCACGATATTTACGCGATGACCTATTTTGAACTGAATGTGGCCTATTGTTACGATGATTCGCGGCATTTCGAAAAGGCTGTCCGCGCCGGCCAGCGCGCCTTGGAAATCATGCAACCGAATGCCTCCGCTCATCGAGCTGAAGGCAGCATTCTGGGCGCATTAGTGATTGCGCAATGGCAGGCGGGAGATCTGGACGGCGCATTAAAGACGGCTCAAAAGGCGATCCAACTCCAGGAGGCGCAAGCCGCCGGCGGGCACGCCGCCCTGCGCGTCAATTTGGCCGAGGCCTTTCGGACGGAGGGCATGATTCTGGGAAAGCAGGATGGGGAACCGAGCCTTGGCCGAAGTCGAGAGGCGCTTGCGGACTTCCAAAGGGGGTTCGATATCGGTGAGGAGCTGGCGAAAATGGACCCCATCGATTACCTCAGCCGCCGTACGGTGGCCATGGACGCGTTGGAGATGGGCAGCATTCTACGTCACCGCGACCCGCAAAAAGCGTTAGCAGTTTATGATCATGCGCTTGCGCGCATTCGGGAAGTAAAACCCAACCTCAGCACTCAGATTTATGCGGCCGACTTGCTGGCGGGTTCTGCTTACGCTGCAAGGTGGACTGGGCGTGGCAACGACAGTCATCAGCGCATCGAGCAAGCGCTCCAGCTCCTGCGTGACGCTCACGTGTACCCAGCCGACGCCGTCGAGCCCATGGGCGCGTCCGATCACGTTCTGAGAGCCGTAGCCGATGAGTACGCCGAAACCGGCCAAACCCCGAAAGCCATTGCGGCCTATCAGGAATTGTTGGACAAGTTGATGGCATGGAAACCCGACCTGCAAAATGATCTGCGCGATGCCACCTGCATTTCGCGCACTTGGACCGCGCTAGCCGCCCTGCTCCGCCGAAACGGGCAGGCCGATGAAGCCGAACGCCTGGAGGCACAGCGAGCGGACCTTTTCAACCACTGGAATGCCAAGCTTCCAAATGCCCAGTTCTTGCTTCGCCAATCGTTAACCCAAGTCGCTTCGCGCGCAGCTTTCCCTGGCGTGGTCCGCCAGTAAGGCCCGTCTTTTTTTCAAGTAATCATCCTCCTGCAAAGCCGGAGAAGCTGTGAAAAAATAAACAATCTCACGCAAAGGCGCAAAGTCACGCAAGGCACGAATCCTTTGTTTGCTTGGCGATGCTTTGCGCCTTGGCGTCTTTGCGTGAGATGCTCTTCTTATAGATTTTTTCAAACCTTCGGGGAATCTCCCAACGTAATTAGCGCCCCCAAAAATTTCACATGCGGCCCGCGCGGAACTGGTCTCCGGGAATTTCCACCCAAATAAAAGTTTTCCACCTGTCGTCTTTTCTCCTCCAATTTCGATATATCTGTGAAGCGTTTTGGGCCAGAAAAACCAAGTCGAGGACAAAAGGGGAAATCCATGGGCGGACAATTTGGAAAGAGACATAGTGTAAGTGGGGGCAAGTCACCATCGAACAAAAGCTCGAGCGTTTTGGGTGTGGCCGCATTTCTATTGGCATTACTGGGGTTCTGCGTCACACATTCCCTCCCAGCTCTGGAAGGAACTTCCCGCGTCTCTTTTTTCCCGAACCCGACCGGATATCTGGCGACATTCTCAACCACAGGATCCATTGAACCCAAGAACCCATTCTTTCAAAGCCTGGGGACAAACGGGCGGGCCTGCATAACCTGTCACATGCCCAACGACGCATGGAGTGTGACTCCGCAGCACATCCAGGAACGCTTTTTCGCCACCCATGGCACCGATCCCATCTTTCGCCCCGTGGATGGTTCCGTCTGCCCGAACGCGCCGGGTGTGAATAATCTTCCTCCCGCCCCCACGGCTTACAGTCTGCTTCTCAGCAAAGGGCTGATCCGAATTTCACTGGCGATTCCCTCGAACGCCCAGTTTACCGTCAAAGTCATCTCGGACCCGTATGGGTGCGCCATAACAACCGATTCGACAGGCCAGCAGTATCTCTCCATGTATCGCCGGCCGCTGCCCGCGACCAATCTCGGATTCCTCAGCACGGTCATGTTCGATGGAAGGGAAACCATTGATCCACTGAACGATCCCTCAACCTATCAATCAAACCTGACGGTTGACCTGGAGCATCAAGCCATGGACGCTGCTCTGACCCATGCCCAGGCAGTGGCCAGTCCCACGCAGGAGCAACTCCAGCAGATTGTAAGCTTCGAAACGAGCACTTACACGGCCCAGCAGTTTGACTTTGCCGCGGGAGACCTAAGCGCGAGTGGAGCGCACGGAGGGCCCGCCCTGTTGTCAATGACGCCCTATTATCCCGGCATCAACGACTCGCTGGGAGGAAATCCCTCCGGCGCGCCGTTCAATGCCGATGCGTTCTCGATATTCACACCGTGGCAGAAACCCATGACGAGGGACGAGCGTTCCCTGGCGCGGGAATCCATTGCCCGCGGCGAGGTGCTTTTCAACACCGCGCCTGTAACCATTCAGGACGTCAAGGGACTTAACGATGCTTTGGGAATAACCACGATTATGGGCACCTGCACGACCTGCCACGATACCCCGAACGTGGGCGACCACTCCTTGCCCGTTCCTCTCGACATCGGCATCAGCGACGTGGCCGCGAGCACTAATGACCCGGTGGCGCTCGGTCTTGCCGAGCTCAGTCCGCCTCGCACTCCCGTCTTCCAATTCACTTGCACGACGCAGTTGGGCGCGCCGTCCAACCTGGTGGTCCAAACCACTGACCCTGGCCGGGCCATGATCACAGGCCATTGCGCGGATATTGGGAAATTCAAGGGACCCATTCTGCGGGGATTGGCAGGGCGGGCGCCCTATTTCCAGAATGGCTCGGCCGACTCGCTCGATCAGGTCGTCCGCTTTTACAATCAGCGATTCTCCATGGGTCTCACCGAGAGCGACATGGCCGATTTAGCGGCGTTCCTGCGCACCCTCTGAGGCCTCGGCGGGTAAGTGGTCTTTTTGAGCAATGTTACGGCTCCAAAATATCCGGCGGCCCTCGCGGTCGCCCCAGTGCAACTGCGAGGGTTGCCCCTACAATCTACCTACCATGAACCAAGGCAAGGCGATAGTAGAGGGCGGGAGCTCCGAATAAATCTTTTCACCTGTCGTCTTTTTCCTCCCAAATTCGATACCTATAATGAAGGGCAAGGAAGGATTGACCGGTAATTGCGGGAACCCCTCAGACCTGCAATCACTCCTTTCCCGTCACCAAAGCTGCTGGACTTAAAGGGACGAAGCCATGCCCAGCTACACGCAAGAAGACCGACCGCTCGCCATCACTACGCCTCTGGGGAAAGACGTATTGTTACTGAACGGCTTCCGTGGCTCTGAGGCCATTTCGGAGCTGTTCAGCTTCCAGCTTGATCTCCTCGCCCAGGTGGAAACGCCAGTCCACTTTGACTCCCTCCTGGGGCAAAACGTGACTGTGGAGCTACGGCTTCCGGGCGAGAAGCCGCGATTTCTGAATGGAATTATCAAGAGCTTCAGCCAGGGGTCGCGCGATGACCTCTTCACCCACTATCGCGCGGAGATGGTGCCGCAACTGTGGCTGCTCACCAAGAGGGTGAAGTGCCGCATCTTCCAGCGTCTTGCGGTGCCTGACATTCTCCATGAGGTGTTCGCCGGACTGGACGTCACTTATGAAACAACCGGTAATTACCTGCCGCGCGATTATTGCGTGCAATATCGTGAATCCGACTTCGGCTTTGCCAGCCGGCTTATGGAGGAAGAGGGAATTTACTATTTCTTCCAACACAGCGATGGTGCCCACAAAATGATCATAAGCGATTCAACCAACCGGCACCCCGCCGTCCCCGGAGAAGACAAAGTCATTTATGACGAGGTCGCGGGGACCGTGGGCCAAGGCAGCCTTGTCAGGAGCTGGGAGAAGACTCAGGAACTACGCTCCGGGGCTTACACGCTTTGGGACCATTGCTTCGAGATGCCCGGCAAGAATCTGGAAGCCAAGGAAAGGACCGTAGAGAGCGTTGTTGCGGGAAAGGTGACGCATAAGCTTCACGTGGGCGGAAACGATCACCTGGAGGTCTACGATTACCCCGGGGGTTACGCACAACGCTTTGATGGTGTCGACCGCGGCGGCACCCCGCAACCGCAAACTCTCAAGGAGGTTGTTAAAGACGGGGAAAGAACCGTTCGGATTCGCATGGAGCAGGAGGAAGTGGAGGGTCTGCGAATTGAAGGTACAAGCGGCTGCGGCCAGTTCACGTCCGGGCACAAATTTACTCTTGAGCACCACTTCGACGGCGACGGCGAATATCTTCTCACCTGCCTTCAGCATGCTGCCCGCCTGGGAGAAGGAAGCTATCGGAGCGCCGGCGCCGCCTCCGACTTCCAATACGAAAACCGCTTCACATGTATTCCCACCGCCCTACCCTACCGGCCCCAGCGCCGGACGCCCAAACCCGTCATCCCCGGGGCCCAGACCGCCACGGTGGTGGGCCCGCCGGGCGAGGAACTCTTCTGCGACAAGTACGGCCGGGTAAAGGTGCAGTTCCACTGGGACCGCGAGGGCAAGAACAATGCCTCCAGCTCGTGCTGGCTGCGCGTCGCTCAAGTGTGGGCTGGCAATGGCTGGGGCGCGTTCTTCTGGCCGCGCATTGGACATGAGGTGGTGGTAATTTTCGAGGAGGGAGACCCCGACCAGCCTCTGATCGTCGGCAGTGTGTATAATGCCCGAAATCTGCCGCCCTTCTCCATGCCCAAATTCAGCTCCTTTGCCGGCTTCAAGTCGTGCAGCCTGACGGGGAAACCCGGCAAAAATTACAACGGTTTGCTCTTTGTTGATAACA
>JASHTO010000310.1 GCA_030040515.1 Terriglobia bacterium | reverse complement strand
TGTCGCCGTGCAGGGCTTCGGCTGCGTGCAGAAACACCGAGGGCGTGCCCGTGCTGGCAAGAGTCGCCGCGATCTTCCGACCCACGAGCCCCGATTTGCCGATGCCGGTCACCACCACGCGCCCGCCGCAGACGAACAGAAACTCCACCGCGCGCTCGAAGCGGTGGTCCAATCGCGCCAGCAGGTTTTCGATGGCGCGCGCCTCAATCCGCAGTACGCGTTGCGCAGCCGCCAGGCTGGAGGAGATTTTCTTCGCTGCCTTCATCTCACTCTTTCTACCATTCCCGCACCAGCAACGCGATTTGCACCAGGCGCCCTGCAAGCCGCCGGAATTGATCGAGGCGCAGCGCGTTGGCGCCGTCCGAGAGGGCCCGCGCCGGCTCGTCGTGCACTTCCATGAACAATCCATCTACCCCGGCGGCTGTGCCGGCGCGCGCCAGGGGCTCAATGAACTCCGGCTGGCCTCCGCTCGCTTTGCCTTGCCCGCCAGGAAGCTGCACCGCGTGTGTCACATCCAGCACCACGGGATAACCCAGCTTGCGCATAATGGCGAACGACCGCATATCCACCACCAGGTTCTGGTATCCGAAGGAGGTGCCGCGCTCAGTGAGAATGATTTTTTCGTTTCCCGTACTGGCGATTTTCTCGATCACGTGTGCCATGTCCCCGGGAGAGAGGAATTGCCCCTTCTTGACGTTCACGGCGCGCCCCGTCCGCCCGGCTTCCAGGAGCAGATCGGTCTGCCGGCAGAGGAAGGCGGGAATTTGAATCACGTCTGCCACTTCCGCTGCCGCTCCCACCTGCGAAGTTTCATGGACGTCGGTGAGAATGGGCAGCCCCGCGCGCTTCTTGATTTCGGCAAGGATGCGGAGCCCTTCCTTCAGGCCCGGCCCGCGATAGGACTCCAGCGACGACCGGTTCGCCTTGTCATAGGACGCCTTGAAAATAAGTGGCAGGCCCATTTCCCGCGCCGTCCTCGCCAGCCGCTCAGCGATCATCAACGCGTGAGCGTCGCTTTCAATCACACAAGGCCCGGCGATGATAAAAAGGTCCGCTCCTTGTCCGAGTTCGAGATTTCCGACGGAAAATTTGCGCTGCTGGATCATGAGAGAGCCGGCTGGCCAATCGCAAGCCACTATGATATCGCCTTTGCTCCCTCCTCTCCAAAATGAATTCGTCTGCCTTGACATTGCGCCAAGCCAAGTATAGTTTTTGAAAATATGGTCGAGGCGGCTGAGCAAGGCGGGGCGGCGCCGGATGAAATTCTCCACCGCTTCCACGCAACGCTTCTCAAGAGCTTCGGGCCGCAGGGGTGGTGGCCGGCGAGGACGCCCTGGGAAGTGATTGGGGGGGCGATCCTGACCCAAAATACCGCCTGGCGAAATGCCGCGTTGGCATTGAAAAACCTTCGCAAGGCGGGCCTTCTCACCCGGCGAGCGATGCAGCGTGCCAGCCTTCGCGAAATCGAGCTGCAAGTTCGGCCCGCGGGATTTTACCGGCAGAAGGCACGCACCCTGCGCCATTTTGCGGACTGGATCGAGCGGGCGCACGGGGGCTCTTTAAGCTCGATTTTCAGGCAGGGTGTGGAGCGCACCCGCGCGCAACTTCTGGCCTTGAAAGGTATCGGTCCGGAAACCGCCGACGCCATAATGCTCTACGCTGGGCAGCAGCCGGTTTTCGTGGCGGACGCCTACACGCGCCGTATCCTCTCGCGTCACCAACTTCTGTCCCCTGCGGCCGATTACGCCACAGCGCAGAGATTTCTTCACCGGCATCTGCCGCCCGACGCGCCGTTGTTCAACGAGTTTCACGCCCTGCTGGTGGAGGCGGCGAAGCGCTTTTGCCGCCACAACGTGGCGCATTGCGAGCGTTGCCCGTTGGGCGCCTATCTGGAACGAAAGCCGAAACTCGAAACCCGCGCGTTCTCCCCGGTTTCGATTCGGAAGCACCAGCATCGACAGAGGGGTAACTCGCGCCCCTCGCGGGCGAATTCTGAGTTTGAAAGTTCGAGTTTCGGATTTGCATGATGGATCATCATTCCGAGCGTCGCGGCAAGATCTACCTGATTGTCCTGTCGATTCTCGTCCCCATCCTCTTCCTGCTGGGATGGATCCAGGCATCATTGAACCTGCCTTTCATTCGCCCCATCACTCCGGAACAAACCATTGGGCTGCTGATCCTCTCCACGGTCATATTTCTTGCCTTCGTAATCTTCGCGCTCATCCTGCTGCGTATCCTGCTGAAGCTCTATGTCGAGCGCCAGCAGGAGCAACTGGGTTCACGCTTCAAGACGAAAATGGTGGCCGCTTTCCTGGGCCTTTCGCTGGTGCCGGTCATCTTTCTTTTTATTTTCGCCTATGGCCTCTTGAATCGCACCATCGACAAATGGTTCAGCGTGCCACTCGATTTGATCGGGCGCGATTCGCAGGAGCTGGTGCGCCAGCTCGAGGTGCAAGCCGCACAACGCGCTGACCATATCTCGAGCTATCTGGCGCAGGATGAGGTCCTGATTCAGGCCATGGAGGCTCGCGACATGCCGCGCGTAGCGCGCATGGTGACGCAGGAAGTCGCTGCCGACCCGGGCACCGTATCCGCCATGTGTTTCGACTCTTCCGGGCAACTCCTGGCGCAGGCAGGCGACCCCTGGCCCGACCCCGCGGTGATCGTCCGGTATTTCCCGCAAATTCTGGGGGGCAGGATTCCCGCCAACGGGATGACGGGGCGGTGGTCGGTCGGAGAATATGAGCTCTTCATCTCGATCGACCCCATCCTGGCCGATTCGGGCATCCGCCTGGGGACCGTGGCGGGCATCATGCGCCTTCCCTCGAAACTGACTCAGATTTCCGGTGAGATTCAGCGCGAAACTCAGAAGTATGACGCATTGAGCCGCAGCCGCAAGAACCTGAAGCGCATCGACGTATTGACGCTGGGCCTGTTAACCCTGCTCATCCTCTTCATCGCCACTTGGGCGGCGCTATTTTTCGCCAAGCAGGTCACCATTCCCATCCAGGCGCTGGCCAACGCCACGCATGAGGTGGCGCAAGGCAATCTCGGCTTTCAGGTTTCCGCGCGCGCGGATGACGAGCTTGGGGTGCTGATTCACTCCTTCAATCAGATGACTCAGCAGCTTGTGGAAAACCGGCGCGCCATCGAGCAGGCAGCCCGGAACCTCCAGGAAGCCAACCGCCAATCGGAAGAACGCGGCAACACCATGGAAGCCATTCTGGAGAACATTCCCACGGGCGTGGTTTCGTTCGATCCCCAGGGTCAGATCACGCGCTTGAATTCCACCGCCGTGCGAATGTTTGGCCTGCAGGGCGGTCCGGCGCCGCTGAGCCTCACGGACCTCTTCTCGGGCGAGGACTCGAGGGAGATTGCCCGCATGTTCCGGCGGGCGGCTCGCCAGGGCGTGGTGGCGCAACAGATGGAACTGGACCTGGGAGGGCGCCGGACGTTCATGGCGCTTACCGTTTCTTCCGTCCGCGCCCGGCATGGCCGGGTGGGATCGGTGCTGGTCCTGGAAGATCTCACCGAGGTGCTGCGCTCGCAGCGCTCCGCCGCCTGGCAGGAAGTCGCCCGCCGAATCGCTCACGAAATCAAGAATCCCCTCACACCTCTGCAACTTTCCGCCGAACGCATCCAGCGCCTGCTGGAGCGTATCGACGCCGGATCGCCGGCCCACGATGTGCTGCGGGCCGTGGGCGACAGCGCCAAGTTGATTGGGCGCGAGGTAGGTACACTGAAAACGCTGGTGGACGAGTTCACTTCCTTTGCGCGCTTCCCTGCCTCCAAGCCCGCCCCCGCGCAGATCAACGACATTCTTCAGGACGCATTGAACGTATTCGCCGAGCGGCTGAACGGCATCACCTTGC
>JASHTO010000309.1 GCA_030040515.1 Terriglobia bacterium | reverse complement strand
GTCGCGGGATTCACCGCCTCGCCGTGAACCAGAACTTCGTAGTGCAAGTGGGGTCCGGTGGTGCGGCCGGTCACCCCTACAGCGCCGATGACCTGCCCGCGTGTGACTTGCTCGCCTACCTTCACATAGATGGCGCTCAGGTGGGCGTATTTGGTGGTAACACCATAACCATGGTCGATTAATGCCTCATTTCCGTAGGTCCCCTCGGGTCCGGCGTGAAAGAGCATTCCGTCGGCCGCCACCCGCACGGGAGTTCCGGTGGGCGCGGCGATATCAATGCCCTTGTGAAAATCGTCTTCTCCGGTGAAGGGGTCCATACGTTCGCCGAAGCCTGCCGTGATGCGTCCCCGTACGGGCCAAAGCGAAGGTGTGGCATCGTCTTCATAGTCGCCATCAAAAATCTGGAGAGCCGGCCTGGGAGCATAAGAGTTGATGAGCGGCGTGACCTTCATCATGTTGAAGGCGCAGAGCGTGGCGCCATAATCCGCTCCCAGGCCGGCAAGCCCACGGCTGGCCACGCTCAGAACCTGCGAAGGCAACTGCGGGCGCCTTGCATCACTGAAGGTGTAAGCCAGAGCGACGTCCGCCGCCAGCGACTGTAACGATTCCAGTTTCAAATTGGACCTCACGACAGCATCTTCCAGGTTCTGGCCCTGAGTCTTGAGGGCTTCGCGCTCAGCTCTCAGGGCGTTGTAGTTAGAAACCTTCAGCAGCAGGCGGAAGTAATTGTTGGCCAGAACCGCGACGGTGGTGATGCCGGTTAAAGCCAAGCCCAGGATTACCCGGACCGCCAAAAGCGGGAGATGGACCTTGCGCATCTTACCGTGCGCTCCGGGGCAAACGAGGAAGAGATGGTACGTTTGGTCCATGACCTGGTTGTGTCCTTGCGTACCGATACTTCTCGGCAGTTGCACGAGCGGGGCGACGGCGGACCGTTGCGCCCGATCATTCCATGCCTTGCAAAAATGCGTCACTCTCCAGCCCGAGCGCCGTTCAGCCCGCGCCGCAACAAGGCCACTCTCTGAAGTGATTGCTAGACAAGGTTACGACCTGATGCTTGAGGTGGCAATCGGTAAGAGGGCTAGTTTTGGGACAGGGTCAGCACCTGAACAAGAGTACAGGTCATAGGCCAGTAGCGCGGTCCTGGAAGGTGAGGAGGATCAAGTCCGTGCGGCGGCGAACATTGAACTTTTCCAGCAGGCTGGAGACGTGGAACTTCACTGTTCTTTCCGAGATGTGCAGCTTGTCGGCGATTTCCTTGTTGGCGAGATTCTCCAGCAAAGCGTTCAGAACTTCGCGCTCACGCTGGCTGACGTGCGTCGGGCTGGGACGGATGCGCCGCTCGCGCCGCAAGCCGAGATTGGAATCGATGAAGCGGGAAAGCAAATCGCGCGGCACCCAGAATCCCCCCGCACCGACGACGCGCAGCGCCTGGGCAAGATGCTGGTGCGCCTCTTCGTAGCTCAGCAGCCCCTTGGCCCCCAGCCGGAGGAGTGGAAAGGCGTGCGCTTCCCTAAGTTTTTCGGCCACCACCACCTGGCGCGCGCGCGGGTAGCGTTCCTGGATCCCCGCCACCAGCACCTCAGTGGCCTGCCGCGGCGCGTGCGCGTCCGTTACGAACACGTCGGCGCGCGGCAGGGACATCCCCTCCAAGCCGAAGACCGGCATCGCCTCAAGCCGCCGCGAGTTCAGTTTGAAACCCGCCGGCAGAAGCAGCCGCTCCCATTCGGCCAACACCAGCGGATGCGGAGACATCAGACATACGCTGGTTTTTCGCTTTGATGCAGCTTTGACCACTCGCAATCAGGCTACTCCACTTCGCCGGGCAGTTCAATGGCGGGAACGCAATTGTCCAGGATACGTCAAAGTCGTGTCGGTTTGGAGTGCGGGAGCTTGCTGCCGGCCCGTAGCGCGCCTGCGAGCAGGCGCACCAAAAGCGGCAGCAAGCTGCCGCACTCCATAACTCGTCGCTATCGCCACTGGCCTGTTATCTTGCCGTTGCGGGACTTTGACGTATCCCGGCGCGATTGTGCCGGGGACGCGGTTCACTGAAGACAGTAAGGGCCGCTTTCCCGGGATTTGCGCCACGCCCTACTCGTAAAACTTTTGCGCGATCGGATAGCGGCGGCCCATGCCGAAAGCCTTGGCCGTGACTTTAAGGGTGGGCGGGGCCTGTTGGCGTTTGTACTCTGCGGCATTCACCATGTGCACGGTGCGGCGGACGAGGTTCGGATCCATGGGTTGGAGCGCCGCGGCGATTTCATCCGTGCTGCGATTTTCCTCAATGTAGGCTTTCAGAATGGCATCGAGCGTTTCATAGGGAGGCAGTGAATCCTGGTCGGTTTGGTTGGGGCGCAGTTCGGCGGACGGAGGCTTTTCGAGGCAGGCCTGCGGGATGCGCTCGCCCGAGCGGTTGATGTATCGCGCCAGGGAATATACTGTGGTCTTGGGCACGTCGGCAATCACCGCCAGCCCTCCCGCCATATCTCCGTAGAGGGTGCAATATCCCACGGCCAGTTCGGACTTGTTCCCTGTAGTCAGCAGCAACGAGCCGAACTTATTGGAAAGCGCCATCAGAATGTTGCCGCGAATTCGCGCCTGAATATTCTCTTCCGTCACGTCACGGGGCGCGCCTTCGAAAGCCGAGTCGAGCGTCTCAAGATAGCTTTCGAAAACCGGAGTGATGGGAATGACGCGGAACTCGATGCCCAGATTACGCGCCAGCGTCTCCGCGTCACGAATGCTGCCCGGCGACGAATAGGGGCCGGGCATGCTCACGCCCAACACGTTCTCAGGGCCCAGGGCGTCCGCCGCCAGCGTGGCGACGAGCGAGGAATCAATCCCGCCGCTCAAACCCACCAAAGCTTTCTTGAATCCACACTTGCGCACGTAATCGCCAATGCCCACCGTGAGCGCCAGATAGATCTCCTCGGATTCGGTTTCAGGGGCGCGGCGAATTTCCCGCTCGCCATCTTCGGTATCGAAAATCACCAGATCCTGGGCGAAGGCGTGGGCGCGCGCGCAGAGATCACCGCGGGCGTTGAAGGCCAGGCTCGAGCCATCAAACAGCAGTTGGTCGTTTCCTCCCACGTGATTGACGTAAGCGACGGGAATTTTGCGCTTGCCGGCAATCGCCTTCAGCATGTCGTAGCGCAATTGAATTTTTTCCGTGTTGTAGGGCGAGGAGGCGATGTTGAGCAGCAGATTGGCGCCCGCGGCAATGCACTCCTCCACGGGATCCCGAGGGTAGAGGCGATTCGTCCAGAAATTCTTGTCATTCCACACGTCTTCGCAAATGGTGATGCCGATGCGGGAGCCCTTGAACTCGTGGACGCACACGGCGGTGCCGGGCTCAAAGTAACGCGATTCATCGAAAACATCGTAAAAGGGGAGCAGAATCTTGGCATAATCCAAAACCACCCGGCCGCCCTCCAGCCAGGCCGCGGCGTTTGCCACTTGTTTGCCCTGGTGGGCGAGCGAGCGGCGCACGTAACCCACCAGCGCTGGAATGGGAGGCAAATTGCGCGCTAGGCGGATCAGCTCACTTTCCGAGCGCTCAATGAATCCGGGCTTCTCCAGCAGGTCGCGCGGTGGATATCCGCAAAGGGCCAGCTCTGGAAACACCACCAAATCGGCGCCGCGCTCGCGCGCGCAGGCCGCGTTCCTGACAATTAAATCGGTGTTGCCGGCAAAGTCGCCGATCGTGGTGTCTATTTGCGCCAGGGCGATTTTCACAGGATGTCCTTCAGTGCGTTATAATTATAGCGGACGTTTTGAGCCCTTGTCGAAGCTCCGCGGGGACGAAAAGATGCCCGAAGACGAAATTCTCAATCAGGCCATCGAGCTTTTCCGCGACGCGTATCGCCATCAAATGAAGGGCGAGTTGCACGAAGCCGTGGAGCTCTATCGCCAGTCAATTGAAATCTACCCCACCGCCGAAGCGCACACCTTTCTGGGTTGGACTTACAGTTTCATGGGTGATTACGATGCGGCCATCGCGGAGTGCCACCGCGCCATCGAAATCGATCCGGACTTCGGCAACCCGTATAACGACATTGGAGCCTACTTCATTGAGAAGGGCGATCCCAACGAAGCCATTCCCTGGCTCGAAATGGCCACCCGAGCGGTGCGTTACGACAACCCGGCATTTCCCTACTTCAACCTCGGCCGGGTGTGGGAGATGAAACATCAATTCGCACGCGCCCTCTCCTGCTACCAAAAGGCCGTGGAAATTGATCCCCACTATCAGCTCGCCCACACAGGAATCCGCCGCCTGCGCGCCAGGTTGAATTAAGCGCTTCAGGCTTGCCCGTCAGGTTAATTCCCTACACCGCAACTTTCTGCCCGCATGAGGGTTGAAGACGGCAGGAGCGAAACACACAGTAGTCGCTCAGTGGTTGAAATGGGTAAGAGCTCGAGTAGGAAAGGCGAGTTCGGACGTATGCGAACCGATAAATGCCCCGATGTGGAAATGCCCTGTGATGTGAAATTCCGAGTTCCACTTGATAAACAGTGGAACAACCTAATCGATTGCAGTCAGACTGGTTAATCAACAAGTGAGTTTGGCGGAAGGACCGCGCTAGAGACCTGAAAGGTCCGTGAAAACACATGCGAAGAGCGGCGATGGACACATAATCAACTTTTTTAGGGGGGATATTCTCATGAGTAAAAAAGTAATCGCACTCCTGGCAGGCGGAGTGCTTGTCGTGGTTGCAGCGTTGATGATTGGCTGCGGCTCTAACGGCGCATCCAGTTCAACCACGCCGTCTTCCAACTTGTCCTCAGGGTCGATCGTTACATTTGGGACCGATGCGCCCATCTGCGACGTTGAGTCCTTTATCGCCACCATCACCTCCGCCAGTCTGATTCCGCAAGGCGGTGGTACGCCGGTAACCCTTATTTCCAGCACCTCGCCCGCCACGGTGGACTTTGCCCGCTTGGAAGATTTCACCAATGTTCTCAGCACGGCGAGCGTGAACAGCGGGACGTACAGCCAGATCCAGATGACCATCGCCAATCCGGAGATGTACGCCATCAATACCAGCACCAGCCCACCCAGCGCGGTTTCGGTTCCCGTTACCCTGACGGCGTCGACCTTCACCATCAATATCAGTCCCGCATTGGTGGTGTCAGCTTCCACGACCACCGGGATCACCATGGACTTTAATCTGCGCAAGTCGGCACAGGTGGATGCCAACGGCCAGGTGACGGGGACTGTCGATCCGGTGATCACCATCACCCCCAACACTCTTTCCGGAACCACCGTGGGCGAGGCCGATTCGCTCTACGGGGTAGTGGGGAGCACCAGCACGAGCAACCTTCCCAGCGGCTTCACAGGGAGTTTCACTCTGACCGTCGCCGATGGCACGGGACAGACGTACACAATTTACGCCGACAGCAACACGACGTTTGAAGGCGACGGTGTGACAACCTTCTCCGACCTTACGGCGAATACTTTTGTTGAGGTGGACGCCATCATCAATACCAGCGGGCAGATCATTGCCCAGACCGTCGATTCGGAGGAGCAGACCTCGCCCTCCAGCCAGAAGTCGGCGTTTCTCGGCAAAGTCCTCGCCGTCACACGGGATGGCTCCGGCAACGCCACTTCGTTCACCCTGCTCGTGGATGACGAAGTTCCCAGCATGAACGGGACGATTCCGATGCATTCCAGCTTGAATGTTACCGTGTCGAGCAGCACCAAGTACTTCGTCAATTGGCAACACTGGAACCGCGAGGGCTTCACATTCAGTCCGCAGACGTTGGGGGTGGCGGAGAAAGTGGCCGTATTTGGCGTTCTCGGCTCGGGCACTTCACCCAGCATGTCCGCGAACCGCATCTTTCTGCGGCCGCGAAACGTGATGGGGAACTTCAATACTCTGCTGGCTGACCAATCTGACGGAATTACCGGCGGTTTCACGATGACTCCGTGTGGTGCGCTGTTTCAAGCAAATCCCATCACTGTGCTCACCTACCCGGACACCAACTTTAATGGCGTCTCCGGCTTGATCAACTTGACCGCGGCGCCCACCCTGAACGTCCGTGGGGATTTGTTCTACTTGCAGACCAGCGGGACATCCACAACCACTGGAGCCTCCTGGACTGCCCCCACCTGGGTCATGCAGGCTAGAGGGGTCCATCAGCTTCCGAATTGATCGGGAGCCATTTCTCCAAGCGTCGGGCTAAGTCGAATGGTATGGCCTTCCGTGCGCGGCCTCGAATTCCGAGGCCGCGCATTTTTTTAGGCGAGAGAAAGGCGGGCACCCTTCCGCCTAAAGCGGCCGGGAAAGCCAAACCCCCGTGTACGCCCTTGAGCGCCACGGAGGTTTTCGAAACCGTTCTAACTGCTTGGGAGATTACTGCGATCTGTGCTCCGCGAGCTTAAACGCTGAAGGAACTGCCGCAGCCGCAAGTCGTTTTCACGTTGGGATTCTCAAACTTAAACCCCGCGCCTTCGAGGGTCTCAACATAATCAATCTTCGTACCGTTCAGGTACATGAGAGAGGCTTGGTCAACGAATACCTTCAAGCCGTCGAACTCATACACTTTATCGATGGGATTGCTCTGGCTCTCGAAGTTCATTTGGTAAGAAAATCCCGAGCAACCGCCGCCCGCGACGCCGACGCGCAGTCCTGCCGGCTGGGGTTCCTGCTGGGACATGATTTCTTTGACCTTAGAAACGGCTTTGGCCGTCAGCTCAATGGGCATAGAATCTCCTGTGTGGGGTCAGATTCTAGGGTGATTCCCTGCCCTCCCCACAACTCCCAAATTAGCAGAGCAAAATCTGGAAGTCAAGTTTGGCGGGCCTCCAGTGGTGGTAGAGTGTCTCAGTTTGAATTTTGGAGCCGGCTCGTCACATCGTAACCAGCCGCCCATCGCTGTAGCGGCGCTCTATGAGCGTCGCATTTACGGGTTTGTCCGTCATCTGACGGAGCAAGGCCCTGCGACGGTCAATAGACCGCCGCTACAGAATTTCAAACTGACCCGCTATCAGACCTCCAGCCACTTGGAGTATGAGTCTACATCATCGCAGTTCAGATGCCACTTCGGATGAATTGGACTTCCGGAATGGCCTAAATTATTTTTCCAGGAGTTTTTGATAAGCAGCGCGAATCTCCGGATCATCAGGCGAGAGGGAATATGCCGTGCGCAGCTCTGCAATCCCCTCGTCGTGTTCACCGCGATCGTATAGAACGCCACCCAGACTGAAATGGGCCAGCGCAAAACCGGGCTGGATTCGGATGGCCTCGCGATATTCGTTCACAGCCCCATCGGCATCACCCTGCTTATAAGCGGCGAGCCCGAGGTGAAAATGCGCCTCGGCATCATCGGGCTTCAGGCGGAGAACTTCGTGGAATTCGGCTGCGGATCCTTTAAAATCACCCTGCTTTTCGAAAGCTTGACCGAGGTTGGAATGGGCCTCCAGGTAATCCGGCTGAAGGTGAATCGCTTCCTGAAATTCCGGGATGGCCTCATTCACGTTTCCCACGGTTTCCAGCGCCACGCCCAGATTGTTGAGGGCCACCACGTCATCGGGACGCGAGGCCACCGCCACTCGCAGCGTGCTGATGGCGTCATCCCATTTTCGTTCTTCCACCAAGACATGACCCAATGCAGATTGAGCCTCTTCATTGTTCGGATCGAGCTGGAGGGCAGCACGGTACTCCTCTTCGGCCTGGGGAAGCAGTTGCCGGCGCTCAAGGTCAGCCGCCGCGGCCTGATGCTGCGCGATCTCCTCCGTCGGGCGATGCGTAAGCTGATACCACACTCCCGCTCCGATAATAAGTACCGCGATCAAAATGGTCATAGGCCGTTTGTAGAATGGTGTGTGAACATCCGGAACTTGCTGGCGCACGACCGAAGGTTCAATGGACCGTGGCGTTTGCGGCACATAAGACGCAGGGCGTGGTGGAGGCGGGATGGGCCCGGGTGCAGAGGGAGTCATTACCGTTCCCCGTGGGCCGGCGCGTGGGATAGGTATCGTCTTTTCGATACGGCTTAATTCTTCGATCAGCGCCGCTGCCGAAGGGGGGCGCAGGTTGCGATCCTTCTGCAACATGCGCATAACGAGCACGGCGAGCGGTTCGGGAATCTGAAGATCTGGTCGAACCATTCGAATCGGGTTGGGGGGCGTCTGGATGTGCGCCATCAGCATTTCCATCGTGGATTGCGATTTGAATGGCAGGTCGCCGGTCAGCGACTGATACATGACGATACCAAGCGAATAGAGGTCGGATCGCCCGTCAAGATCGTTGCCGCGCCTTCCCTGGGCTTGCTCGGGTGAAATATATGCCGGAGTCCCCACCACGAATCCACCACCGGTCAGATCCTTGCGGCTGCCTTCCTCCCCCCGTTCCACCTCACGAACGCTGGCGATACCGAAATCCAATACTTTGGCCTTTTCTCCCTCGCTGCCCTGCACCAAAACAATGTTCTCCGGCTTGATGTCACGATGAATCATCCCCAGTGTGTGAGCGGCATCCAGTGCCGCGGCTACTTGCCGGGCAATGGCACAGACTCGCGGCGCCGATAGCGGGCCCTCCCCCTCGATGACGTCCTTCAGGTTCCGCCCCTCGATAAATTCCATAACAATGAAGGGAGAACCGTCCTCGGCTTCGTCAATATCTTCCATTTTCACGGCATTTGGGTGATTGAGCTTGCGGGTGACATATGCTTCCCGTTTGAATCGCTCGAGGAATTTTTCATCTCTGCTGAGCTCCCAATTCAGCACTTTGATGGCGCGAAATTCGTCGAATCCTGTGTGCTTGGCCTTGTAAACCGCACCCATGCCGCCCTCGCCGATCTTGTCGAGAATGCGGTATCGCCCGCGCACAAGGGTGCCGGGAGACCACGTCCCGGTGGAAACGAGCTCTGAGCCGTCGCGCGGACAGAATCCGACGGCGTCGGGGTAAGTTGCCTGGCATATTGGACAGGTTTTCATGTGTGTCGCCGCCAGGAGTCTAAAGCTGACGATATCTTACGAAAATATATCATAAGAATGAGAAAGGTTAACTCCTTTTACGTTAATCGAATAGGTCGTCTTTCCACAGTTTCTGCCCACCCAGAGACGTGTAGAATGCCCAGGCGGCGAGGAGGACATAAGCAATAAGGATGGCCGCCACGTGGGGGGGTATACCAGCGCGAAAAATCCAGCGAGTATGGCAAATTCAAAAGCACGTTCGCAGTGAAACTCGCGGTCGCCAGCACGATCAGTCCAAAGCGCGCCAGGGCGAGTGCGGCGATCGTGTAGAGCGTCAACCAGAAAGGCCAAATGATTTGCGGATGATCGTTTTGGAGCGATCCTTGCAGTGTAAAAATTGCGATGAAACAGACCAGGGCAACCCATCGATTTCCCAGGATGACGCGCAGAATGAGGAGCACGAAGAAAAACGCAAGAGTCCCTTCGATGCTGGTGATCAAGCTCAGGAAGCAGGAACCCACCACTTCCCGATTCCCCATTAAAATGTTGGCGCTGGCAAGTTGGGGGGTGGCGCCTTCATGTTTAAGCGCGAGAAAGCCAACGCTCACAATAAATGACCATATCACTCCCAGAAGAATGCCCCACAGGATGTCACGTCCTACCAGCGGGTCGCGCCACTTTCCGGCCAGCAGGCGGCTCCAGGAAATGATGGCGTGAGGCCAGTGGCGGCGCACATAAGGTTCCACTGCCACGTAAAGCGTCCACACCGCGACGGCCAAAAAAATAGAACCGGCGAGCGCCAGGATGAATTGCCCGAAAATCTCAAGCGTGGGAATGAAATGTGCGACGCACACCCACAACGCCATGTTGATGAATAACACCGCCCTGGCCAGTCGCAGGGCTCCATTGTAGTCGCTCTTGCCCTTGGCGAAATTTCGACGCACGAGCAGAGCGCAAGAAATCATGATGAGTACCGCCAGGATGATTCCGATGATCTGGCTGACGTGTCGACCGGAGGTTACGGCCCCATGTTGGGACCGGTCGGGAGCATTCCAGGGCCCAATCAGGTTAAAAAATACGGGCCGGCCCTGCCAGGCGGCAGCTTCGATGCGAAGAGGATACGAAGTTCCAGGCCATGTCCCGGTCCAGGCGGCTCGCTCGTCAAATGCCGCGAGCGAGAGCCAAACCGGCTCCGCTTTATTAAACTGCGCAGGATCGAGTCCGGCGGCAGCGAAGAGTGGTTTCCAGTCCGCGGCATGGCTCGGCGGCGGGTTCGGTTCATATTCCTGCGGGATGGCTTGCAAATAACTGAGCCGTCCCTGAGCATCCAGAACCATATTGATCATTCCCGAATCGATGGGTGGCGGATCGTTGAAAGTGACAACGCCCGGAGATAATAAAACATTGAAGCGTTGCGGGTTCAGATAGGCCGGGCTTTCACGGTAAGAATAGGTGAGAACCTGCGGGCGCCCTCGAAGCACATTGGGCCAGTCGGGTCGCGGCTTGGCGTGGTCGTGCACGTAGTCTGTGAATGAGGTTTTGTAATAAAAAAGGGAAGCGTGATCGACGGCAGGTGCGGAGTATCCGAGGCTGTCAAGAATTTCTCGCGCCTTCAAATCCAGAATATACGGGGGCTGGACACCTTGCATGAGCTGAAGGCCGCTTACCGTGAGGCCGATCCAAAACACTACTACCAGCCCAAGAAGCACCGCCGCGAAGCTCGCCGCGCCAAGGCGAGGTGAAAGCCCGGCGATTTCACCTGCGGCAGCTACCATCTCCGGCGAGGGGGTTTCGCCCGCGGCGAGCGCGGCGGCCAGTGGGTCGCCGCCAGGTAAAGCTGCCGCCACCGCCAGTGCTCCCGCCGGCCGTTTCGCGGGGTCGGTTTCCAGGCAGCGCAGGATGACTCGCTCAACCGCGGGGTCAAGGTCCTTAACCCAGTTGGATGGCCGCGTGACGGGTGTTTGCGTGCGCTGCTTCAGCAACTCCTGGGGTCCCTCGGCCGCGAAGGCACGCTTGCCCGTAAATACTTCGTAGAGCACCAACCCGAGCGAATAGATATCGCTCCGTATGGTCACTTCCCGGCCTTCCAATTGTTCAGGGGCCATGTAGGCGGGCGTGCCGCTCCGGATGTCGTATCCCTCGATGGCATCAGCGAGATTGGCCAGTCCAAAATCAGTCACAACCACGCGACCCCGGCCGTCGAGCATTACGTTAGCAGGCTTCAAATCGCGGTGAAGCACTCCTTCCTGGTGCGCCGCTGCCAGGCCCGCGCACAACTGGCGCGCAATCTCCAATGCCTTGTCGCCGGGTAGACGGCCGATGCGCCGGAGCAGTGAAGCCAGATCCTCACCGTCTACGTATTCCATGGTGAGAAAAGTGTGGCCCTCGACCTCGCCGACATCGTAGACGCGGCATACGTTCGGGTGGGACACGCGACGCGAGATGCGAATTTCGTTGTGAAACCGTTCCAAAACCTCAGGGTCCTTGTCCACTGCCGTGGGCACAAATTTGAGGGCAACGGGTTGCGCAAGGGTCAAATCGTCGGCGCGATAAACTTCTCCCATCCCTCCCTTCCCCAGCACGGCGACAATCCGGTACCGCCCCGCAATGACCCTCCCGGCATTAAAACGCCCTTCGGTAGCGAAAGCACCTGAGCCGGGAAAGCTGCTGGAGGAGGTCCGGGGTTTTGGGGTGGACACCTTGTTGACAGGAGGAGGCGTGGCCGGCGCTCGAACGTCGGCGGTTACCATGGGGTCAGAGCCGACCGGCGCGCCGCAATTTGCGCAAAAGCGGCCTGCACCCGGAATGTCTAGACCACAAGATTTACACTTCGCCATGTCGCCCCGAGTGATTTTTGCCCGCCGTCAGCTTAGGCCAGCGCTACTGGCTATGAATGATACCGCCGCGCGACACGATCAACAACGCTTCGATTGGTCTCGGTTCCTACTTCCATCGCCGTAATCTTGATCCTCGCCGCTCTGGCCGCATGTTACATCCCCGCTCGCCATACGATGGATGAATATTGGTCGCATCCCGGTACTCGCAATTCCCAGACAACAAATCCGGAGCAAGCCCGGGCGATTCCGTTTTCAAACATTTGTGTCGCCCTCCGGGTTGGTGAAATATGGTCATAGCACTTGAGTACCAATCGTTTATGACACTTCCGTTCCATGGTTCCCTGGGCTCCGCCATTTTAAATTGGGCGTGGCTAGGATTTTACTGTTTGAATTCACGGTGAGGATATTTTTGGTCTGCGCGACCTTTTCAAGTGCTCGACCGCGCTCGACGAAACAACAACAGCGAAAGGACAAGAATGCGAAATTCAACTAAAGTTGCAAGCTTTTTTGCCCCCACAGCACTAGCAGTGCTATTAGCGGCCCCTGGCGTGTGCGCTGCAAAGGACGCTACGGCATTCGCCAGCGCCCACGGCATGAATATGCAATGCACCACGGTGAGACTTGTGCATGTGGCGCGGACGACGGCTTCGATCGGTATATTCGAAGATGACAAGGACTGTTCGAAAAAGGAATCCAAAAAGCGCTGCGAGGCGGTGCCTGAGCCCGGCGCCCTTACACTCCTTACCAGCGGATTGGTGTTGGGCGGCATCGGGCTGGCATTTCGCCGGCGGCTCGGCCTTGGTTCGTAGTTGGGCTCAAAAAGGGGTTTTATCTCTGGCCCGACTTTTTCTAAAAGCACCGGAGGCGTGTCTGAGAATAAGTGTGATTGACTTGCAAAACCAGCCGGCACGCAACGGCTACGCGGCAGGACCCTCGGTTTCGCGTTTTTCTGCCGGTAAGCTGGGAGAGTTGCAACTAGGGATTGTGCTATTCCTTATCCTGTTGACTGCTTCCGTTTGCATATTCTGGAATGCGCTGGCGACCCAGATCCGTTCCTCGCTCTGGGACGGCAGTTTTTCCGAAAGCAACTCCTATACCCTGGCGATCCCATCCGTCAGTGCAATGTTGGTCTATCTCGAGAGAAAAAGGATCTTTGCTGGCGCTCGATTCTGTTCTTGTGCGGGTGCTTTGCTGTTTCTCGGGGTAATGGCTGTGGATGGCGCGATGATCTCCAGCCTACCGGGGCATTGGCCAGAAAACGCGTTGCCAACAAATATTCTCTGCGTGGTGACGCTTTGGATCGGGGCATTTGCCCTGAGCTTTGGTCTCAGGCCACTTCGCGCCGGAGCGTTTCCCGCACTGTTCCTTCTTTTGACCGTTCCCCTGCCTGGAACATGGCTTGAGAAGCCTCTCAAAGTCGTGCAGTATGGGTCAACCGCAGTGTGTGCTTTGGCTTTCTCCCTGCTTCGCGTCCCTTATAGCAGAGAGGGGTTTGTGTTTTACCTTAAACACATCTCCATTTTGGTTGCAAAACAGTGTAGCGGAATTCATTCAACGATCGCCATTTTTATCATCAGTCTGATCGCTGCCGACATCATGCTTTCCTTTTCTTCGAGAACGGTTGTACTGGTTCTTACCACGCTGCCCATCGTCTGTGTCACGAACGGTTTGCGGATCGCGATGTTGACGCTGTTGGCCGAATACATCAATCCCCGGTATATGGATGGCCCACTTCACCATGAAGGAGGAATCGGCTTCTTCCTGCTTGCGCTGGTGATCATGTTCGGAATTCTTCATCTTCTGAAAAAGAGTGAAATGACCACCGTCCCCCCTCAATCCACGCCGGAAAAAAGGTAAGTCCAGAGTACAGGCACGAAACGTGCCCTCGAATTTCCATTTGGTTGAATTCTATGTGATGAAGCCCTTCACGATCCCTTGCGGGTGTAATTCGCGACGTATTTGGGAATGGCAATCCCCTTCGGGAGACGCTCATCCGGCAGCGCAGCACCCAGGGTCAGCTTCAACGGGACGACGCCTGCCCAGATGGGGAGAGTATAATCCTCCGCATCGTCGATTGGTGGGCCGGTGCGAATTTTTGCGGAAACTTCATTGAGGGGAATGGATACGACCATCGTGGCCTGCAATTCTTTGGCCGTAGGATGCCGGACATCCCTCCAGCGTCCGGGTGCAATGTGCTCAGTAAAAATATCCAATGCTTCAAGCTTGGTAGCAGGGTCATCCACACGGGTTGCTGTGCCGAAAATCACCACAGACCGGTAGTTCATTGAATGGTGGAACGCTGAACGAGCCAGCACCAAGCCATCCAAGAGAGTTACGGTAATACACACGTCCGCGCCCGTGCCGATCGCTTGCAACATCCGGCTCGCGGCCGACCCGTGGATGTAAAGTGTGTCGCCTCGGCGTCCATATCCGGTCGG
Source organism: Terriglobia bacterium (assembly GCA_030040515.1). Lineage (GTDB taxonomy): Bacteria > Acidobacteriota > Terriglobia > UBA7540 > UBA7540 > Bog-366. The sequence goes on along the minus strand of JASHTO010000309.1, from coordinate 9,135 downwards.
AATCACCACAGGCTTGCCCTCGACAATAAATCCAACGTGGCAAACTAAGCCTTCATCGAGTATCCGATAGACCTCCTCGCGGCTATAAACACCACGCTTCGGAAGGCGGTGCACCTGCGTGCGCTCCGTGGGGACGAAATTGCCCATCGAGTTTGTTTCCTTTTCATCCATGAGCCTGCTACCTTTTCCTCCTCATCGCGCCGTCCATCTGCGATCAATGAGCACGGCTGAATCCGTCAAGTATTGGGCTATATCTGACGAGAGATATACCACCTACTGAGGCAGAGAGAATATAGTGACAAGGTTCGATTGTAGCGGCGGTCTCCGACCGCCGTTTTCGACGCTCGCAAAGCGCCGCTACAGAGAACGGCTGTCATTATATTTTGTAATCCTCAGTAAGTCACATTCCCCCGGTTCCAGCATGCGCCTCAAAGGCGCCGGCCCGGCCATGATTTCCGCTGGCTTTCCCCAAATCTACCGGCTGCCTCCGTTATGATCTCCACCTGGCCTTTGGGTTGGTCGCCCATTCGGGGGCGCACCCATTCCCGTTCGAGGGTATCGGATCCCCTACCTTTTTCCCTTAATCCTGGGAATATCGCTCCACGCGCACACGCGCAGTTAACGCATGGGCGAGCATTCTCTCCGCCTGGCACTGCCTTTCCGTGACTTCGCCAATGACCTTGCTCGCAGCAGGTGTCATTCTTTGATGGGTGACGGTTTTGAGAAACTTCCCAACCCACAAGCTACCTGTATAGCGCGCCGAGCGGCTGGTAGGAAGGATGTGATTGGTACCGATGCATTTGTCGCCGTAAGCTGCGGTTGTCTCTGCGCCGATGAATAGCGAACCATAATTATGCACGTTCTGGAAGTAAAAATCGGGATCTGCGGTCTGAATTTCAAGGTGCTCAGGTGCGTATTCGTCTGCCAGCGTCACAGATTCCTCCCGGCTATTCGCAATGTAGATTGTCCCGCCAGGAGAGCGCCGCCACATCCCGTGTGGGCAAAACGGCCAATTGCCCTTGAATCTCATCTGTACAACGGCGCGCAAAGTCGCGACTAAAGCAAATTAGTGCGACTCCATTGTTCGGATCATGCTCTGCCTGTCCCAGGAGATCGCAGGCCACCAGTTGGGCGTTGGCGGAGTCGTCCGCAATCACCATGATTTCCGTTGGCCCCGCAAGAAGGTCAATTCCGCATCGGCCGTAAAGCCGCCTTTTTGCCTTTGCCACGAATTTGTTCCCTGCCCCACAGAGCATATCGACCGGTTCAGTTACTCCCATTCCAAATGCCATTAATGCAAATGCGGGAACCCCGCCCAAAATAAAGATTCGGTCAGCCCCGGCCTTTTTCATGGCGTTGACCGTTGCAGGAAAATAGCCGCGGCCTTTTACCGGGGGCGTAAAGGCATACACGTTTTCCACGCCGGCGACCTTGGCAGGAATAATGCTCATTTGCGCCGACCCGAACATGGGATAGCGCCCGCCCGGAATGTAGCAACCTACCGATCTCACCGGAATGTGCTTATGACCAAGGATGACGCCGGGGCGGGTTTCCACTTCAAGCTGTTTCAGAGTGCCAAGCTGCGTCTTTGCAAATGCGCGCACATTGGCCTGGCAAAAGTCCGTGTCCTGAATTACCTGCGGGTCAACTTCAGCAATGGCTGCATCAATTTCGACCGGGGTGAGTTCAAAGTCAGCAGGGCACCAGTCGTCAAACCGTTTGCTGTACTCGCGAACCGCATCCATGCCTCGTTTTTCCAGATCGGCGAGCATTTTGGACACGATTTCCGTGCACTCGGGATCATTCTGGAACAGACGATGACCGCCCTCTTTGAATACCTGCATACGTTGTTCCTGATTCCATCCCCTGCCCTTACCCCGCGGCACCTCTGAAGTTTAACCGGGATGCCAACCCTCGCATAGCCGAAAAACCAACCCGGGCGCTAAAAACCGCGAGAGGCACTGACTTGAAGTCCGATTCCAGAATATGAGAAGACATGCGACCGGTTTAATGCGAAGCGATTCGCGCACTCTTTCATCGCCCCGTGAACAGGATGTCATTTCGATTTTCGGTGAATAAGGTCTTCGCGCATTGCCACACTAAGCCTTGTACGGCGCAACTTTTCTTGGGGAGAAGATCCGAAAATGTTTTACAAGCAGGCGTCAAAGCGCTCTCTATGGGGAAGTCTGGCACGTGGTATGGCGGTGGTCATGTTTCGCACTTTAGCCGGCCATGTCAATGCCCAAGGTAACAGCAGCAACGCTTGATAAGGAATGTTGTGTCAATCAGCAGGGTTTTTGATCGTGGGCCCGCCAAGGGCTCGCGTTTTCTTGTGGGACACAGGCCACGGCACGCCATCCTCGGCGTCGTAAATTCTTCACTATCGCATGTATTTCTTACATCCATTTCTCGAATCGGACCATTTGTGTCGCTGGGGGATGGCACGCAATTTATAAAATCCTTGCGACATTCCGAAATTCGCCTGACAGGCCATTGAATTGGAAAATCTACGCAAAACGACCGCGAGGAATTGATAAGTCTTGTTTTTCCAACGCAAGTGCGCGGCCCATCGAAAGTAATAACCTGGCCTTAATGGGCGAGCCGAGAGTGTTCCCTTGAGTCTTAAAAGAGCCGACAAACCTTTGCGAAGCGTTCGGCACGTCATTTGCGTTGCAAATCGACATCAAGAACTGTTGCCCCTGACTCGCGATCATAGGCAACTGCGATTGAAAGCTCACAATTGAATTCCCAGTGGGTGGGTCGGTGGAGTGTATCTCTGCGCCTCTTTTCTCCCTTCCCAGAATTACAGCAGTGAGCCCCTCAAAGAACTGAATACCCGCGTGAAGTTTTCACGCGCTCACGATGGGCGCTGAAGCCATGCAGTCGCCGGAGAAAGGGATCTAACCCGCAGGGTAAATGTGTCCATTGCGGCTGACGGCAAGGTCCTCCGGCTGCGCGAGGTCGTTGATGTTGCCCGGGAGGAACAATATGTCTCGTTTGATTCGTATTGGCCGTTCGAACCAACAAGGTTTTTCGCAACGCACCCAAACTCATCGCTTGATCGTCCTTTTAGCAATGCTGTTGTGTTCGGCGTGTGATGCAAATGCGTTATCGATCCCGGTCATCCGCAGCTCCACCTCGGCAAGCGGCGTCGAAGGGAGCGCATTCTCTTATCAGATCATCGCCACCAATTCCCCATTCGAGTATAAGGCTACGAGCTTGCCAGCGGACCTTACGCTGAACAGTAAAACAGGACTAGTTTCCGGCACGCCCACCGTGACAGGAACTTATGATGTAACGTTGAGCGCCACGAACCGGCGCGGGACGGGAACCGCAATCTTGACGATTACGATTTCCGGATCAGCATCCGGATCAGTACCTGTGATCAGCAGCGCCGCCACCGCAAGCGGGACGGAGGGAAGCGCCTTTTCATATCAAATCACTGCCTCAAACTCACCCACCAGCTTCGGAGCGACGGGATTGCCGGCGGGGCTCTCGATTAATAGCGCCACCGGTCTGATCTCAGGAACGCCAACGGCGGCGGGGACCTCCGCAATTTCATTGAGCGCAAGTAATAGCGGCGGGACGGGAAATGCAACGTTGACGCTGACGATCAATTCGGGTGCCTCTACCTCGTCAGTCACCATCACACCTTCCATCTTGTCTTTTGGAAATCAACCGGTTGATACCACCAGTTCCGCCCTAGTCGCCACCCTCAGCAATTCCGGCAGCGCGGCCTTGACCATTTCCACCCTGGGTATTACGGGAACCAACGCCAGCAATTACATTGAAACCACCACTTGTGGCGCAACACTGCCAGCCGGAGAATTCTGCACAATCGCAGTTCAGTTCACGCCTGCGGCGTTTGGAGCGTGTGTTGCGTCGCTCAATATTTCCGACAGCGCGAGCAGTAGCCCCCAAACCGTCGCGCTTTCCGGGTCTGGAACACATGACGTAATCCTCTCATGGACGAGAAGCACGACTTACGGAATCGTTGGCTATAATGTTTACCGGGGGACTACTTCCGGAGGTGAAGATGCAACGCCGCTGAATTCTTCCCCCGTTACCGGAGTAACCTTTGCTGATTCAACCGTGCAAGCGGGGGAAGGATATTTCTACTACATAACCGCAGTTGCCTCAGGCGGAACCCAGAGCCTGCCTTCGAACGAAGTTTCGGCCACAGTACCTTCGCAATGAGCGATCCAGGACCTACACAGGATTTCATAATGCAGTGACGGTGCGAGGCGTGCGCCTTGCCCGCAGTTTCGGGAGTGTCTCGACGCAACCTTTGTTCGATGGAGGGGTTTATATGAAGAGGCGCCCCCTTGCGGACGCGCCAAGCCATTCGTGGCTCCTGAAAGGATAGAGCAACTCTTTTGCAAGGACTTGGATCGATATGAATGGTAGTAAAATGAAAGGCAGAGGAGCAGGCGGACGAAAGATTTACATGGGCCAGATGAAAAGGATGATGATGGGTAGTGCGCGTACAATTCGTTTCAAATCGCTGGCCGTACTCCTGCTCGCGGGAATGGCGGCGCTTCTCTTCTCGGCCCCGCTTTCGGCCGACCAATTGCCCAGTGAGGCACTCAACACATTCCCCGCTGACACACTTCAAGTAGCCTTCACCAACCTTGCGGATCTGCGCTCGCTCGCCAATTATCAGCAAATCCGGCAGCGAATTTTGAGCCGCCAAATGCACGCCTTCGAGGAATTCCTGCGTCCGATGGGCATCGACCCCGACAAGGATATCGATGAGGTGATGCTGGGATGGCGCGGGGATCTCATGGGGCCGTCCGGATATCTGGGTTTGGCGGCGGGACGTTTTCAGCCTGGACTAATCCAAAAGTATTTTGAGCAGACCGGCCTTCCCGCACGTCAATATAACGGCTTAAGCCTCTACGCATTCGGATCCGGTACTGACCCCGACGATCTGTTTTTCACTTTCTTTGACAACACTCTCGCGGCGTTTGGGAGGTTGACGGATCTGGAAGCGATGATCGACGCAAGACAAGGCTTGGCGAACGCACTGAACTCGAACAACGATTACGTCGGTTGGCAGGGTGAGTTGGATGGCAGCGCGCCGGAGTGGGGAATTCTCAACGGAAAATCCGCAGCCAACCTGGCGGGCCTGTGGATGGCGCCCGCAGGCCAGAAGCTCGTTGACCTGAGCTCGTTGTCTCGTACTGTGCGTGCGCTCCTCTACAGCGTTCAATGGGACACGGGATTTTCGACACATCTCACCATGGTGTGCGACAAGCCGGAAACCGCGTCGGGTTTTGCCGGACTGCTCACACTCTTGCAGCAAGCCGCCCAAAGACCTTCTCCCAGTGGATCCTCGCTTCCTCCCATCCTTCAAAGTATCCAAATACATGTCGAGGGTGCGCGGTTGGAATTGGAAGCCTCCGGGCCGCCGGAATTGCTCGACCAGATTTTGCCGCGGGGCGGTAACTAAGGGCTTAAACCGTCAGGTCTTTTGCGGATATCTCTCCAGCAACTCAACAAGCTCACGCGCCCCCAAGGCCTCAGCGGCCCGGGCATGTTTCCAGGCGAGGGCGTATTCACCGCGCACAGCGTATATGCGGCCAATGCTCAAGTGCGGGGCAGAGCTTGCGGGGTTCAGTTCTATGGACTTTTGGAAATACTGAAGGGCCTGCCCGGTGGAGCCTCGGAAATGATGAAGGGTCCCCAGGGCAAAATAAGCGTTGGCATTGTTGGGATCTTTGGCCAGGATGGCCTGTTGCTCGGCCACTGCCAGATCAACATCGTGGTCGAGAGAGGGCTGAATGAGATTGTCGCGCCAGAAACGGTCGGGCATTCGAAGTTTCCGGAAGTGGTGCCGTTGCGGCGGGCAGTGACGGTGGCCAGTCAGATCATGTCGGGGTGAAAGCCTTGATCTCGTTTTCAACTTGTTCCGGAGTCAGCTTTTCTCCCTCGTTCATGCGCGTCAGGATTTGTTCAATCAATTCCTTCGCCTGGTCTTTGCGATAAGCACGGATAAAACCGTCATAGAAATGCTCGCCTGCCATGGCCCGGCTGATTTCCGTCTCCTTGTTGTGGTCCTGTAACTCCGTAAAATAAACGACGCGATATTTTCCTGTGTAGGTCGTTTCGCGGTAAATCTCAAACATGATCTTGTCGGATTCAAATGGCATCGAAACCTCGGGACCAAGAGGCGTGAGACCCTATCAAGCCGCCCCGCGCTGATTCAGTATTTGCTCGGTACGCTCGCTGCCCTTATCCTGCATAAACATGAATACCAGAGGTGGTGATAGGCGTCAATCGTTTGCTTCTGCTCATGGAAATATCTCAAAGGCCTCAGCGTTGCGGGGGCGAAAAACCGAAAAACTCCGGTGATCCGTTGTGAAAACTCTGTAAATCCGGAGACGCTCCGCCAAAACCACCAACGAAGCATCGGCAATATCCATCGGCAAATCACCGTATTGCTCTATGAGGAGCCGGATTCTTTCCAAGTCACCCCCGGTATTGTCTTCCACCCTGATGACATCACTCAAGACAAAATCCCATAGCATTTTCCGACCCATTGGCCGGTCGATAAAATGAAATGCCTCTGTGACCACCGGCCAGCTCGTGACCAAGCAGCCTTGAAACTCGGCGAGCGCTGCACGGCAGCGGCCGTGATATTCATCTGATCGGTCGAATAGCGCGATTAAGGGGCCGGTATCACAAAGTGCCCGCACGACGTTTGGCAAGGAGAATCTCTTTCAATAACCGGCTATGGTTACGAGCATGGTCGCGTTTTGGCGCCGGGGGCTCGAGCATCGGGTAGAGACGCGAGTATACTTCCCAAGCGGTGGGTCGGGACTCACCACGCTCAATCCTCCACGCCGTACGCAATACGTCCTTGATCACTGCGGATTTTGTAGCCTTGCGACGGCGTGTCAAAGCGCGGAGGGCCCGGCCGGTTTCCGCATCCAATCGGACTGTCACCGTCTCACCCATGTCTTACAGCGTAAGACATAAGCCAGGCGGTGTCAAGGAGAAAAACGGGTTCGGGGATTTGCGGAAGCCGACGTCCTGGCACAGTTGCGAATGAACTACGTTCGGCCAGGATGAGGAATGGGCAACGCATGCACCGTGTAACCGGCCGGCACACGGAATAGCTCTGCGGGTTGTTCACCGCGCACAATTTCCGTGAGGTGCACTACTCGTTTGTAGGAGGGGGAGGATTCATCGACCATCAGGATCACGAGGCTGAGCTCCGGCGAATACCATTCTTCTGTCGTTCCCGTTCCTGGCGGCGGAGTATGTCCCGGGGCTCCGGTCCATCCTGCCGGCGTAATCTGTCTTCCAGCCGCTTCGAATCCGTCGAGCATCTTTGTCCCGAGGTCCTGGCTTCGGCGGTCGAACAACGGACTGGGAGAACGGCGAAAGGGTCCCGGAGGGAAGGCACGCCAAGGCCCTCTCTGGTGAGCCAGCTTGCCGCTGGGAAACAGAATGTAGGTCATGCCGGTCATGGGATCATCGATGCGCACGGAATTCGGCGTTCCGCCCTCCTCCGGTGTGCCAAGATTCTCAAAGCGGGTGCGCCCTTCACTGTCACGACACACCTTGGCGCGGAAGGTGCTCTTCCCCGTTGACTCGGTAACCTCTGTGATTTGGACAGCGCAAAAGGGTAAGCCTGTCACTTGAGAGTAAGATGGCCCACAACTCACCGTGCCGCAGATAAAGAGGCAGGCGAGCAGGAGCATGGCGGGAATTCTACAAGCCAAGGATTGATGCGTTTCGACAGCCTCACATGTTTGAGCCGGACTTGCTGGGATAAGAATGGAAACTAATCTTCTCGCCTGATGGCATTAATCCCCACCGGCGTTTCGATTTCGTACGGCGCCGGGGGCGGGCTGGGTGGCAGCGCGTCCAGTTCGGCGCGCAGTTTCGCTTCGAATTCACGCATCTTCGCGTCGATATCCGCATGCTTCTGCTTGTTGCGCACCATGTCTTCGCGGTAGCGCTTCAGGAAGTAGCTGATGGTTTCAACGCGGATTTTGATGGAGCCGGTAGGCTTATTCTCGTCAATGTCCTTGAACGAGAAGTAAGGCGTGCCGGATTTCGTAACGGTCTCCTCGACGGCCGTGTAGATGGGCGCATCGTGGCCGCACTTGAAGCTGGAAAGTTCGAGCGCCACCAAGTTCGGGTGGCGAGCCGTATACTTGGCCGCCCAAATCTTCTGCGTGGTATTTTCGCTGTAACTGTTTTTCCAGGCGTCGCTCACATCCATATGACCACGAACCACGCCCTGGCGGACCTCCTCACCAAACAGCCGCTCGAGAATATCGGCGTCGATCGGTAGTGAGGCCAACGTCAGCACGGGATACCCAATCTTCTGGAACTCTTCCATGATTTCGTGATTGATGCCCGGGTCATTGTGATACGGGCGGCCGAGCATCACGATCCCAATGCGGTCCTCGGCCTCAAGGCGTTTCAAAATCTCCCGCCCCTGCGCGCGCAGAATCTTCTCCTGAAATTCATCCTGAGCTTTAAGCCCGGCCTTCACGGCGCGATCGTTTTCCTCCCAGGAGAGTCCGAGAATGTCCACAAACTGGTCGTATAACTGCTTCGTCAGCAGCACAGGGCTGCCGGGGTTGACGAAGGTGTCGAGGAAAATGACGTTGCTTTCTTTGAAGATGTCCCCTTCCTTGGTGAAAGCAGCTTTGACGGCTTCGGGCGTTGCCGCCACGGTCGGGCAGGAGCGGTGCGATTGCGCAAATTTCATGTCGCTCGGCAAGTCATCGATCATGGGGCAGAAGATAATGTCGAGCGGCTTCTTCTTGTGATGCACGTAGAGCATGTTGTGCACGTGGGGGATACCGACTTTTGATGGGAAGCAGGGATCAATGGCACCGCGCTTCGCGCCCTCTTTGTAAAGCTGCTCGCTGGTGTAGTCGGAGTAGATGAGGTTCTCCGCGGGAATTCCCAGCGCTTCAAAGTAAGCGCTGAAGATCGGATTCACCGAATACATATTGAGAATCCGGGGGATGCCGATGCGGAGGGTGGCGCGCTTCTTCATCAATTCCACACGTTTCTTCTGCTTCGCGGTGAGGGCATACTTGGGTAGCGGATCCGCCACTGAAGGCGGAGCGTAGGATTTGAACGCTGCCTTGGCCGCTACTTCCACCA
>JASHTO010000308.1 GCA_030040515.1 Terriglobia bacterium | reverse complement strand
GTTGTTCTGAAAATGCGGGTCGAGCGGACCGCGGGGCCACCCCACTCCGGAAGTGTGCAGACTGGAGCGGCGCAGCAGCGAATCATCCGGACAGGCGTGCACAGAAGCGTCGGGAGGGAGAGCTTCGACGACGGCGCGGCGCACCACAGCGAAGAGCGTGACGGCGGAGAAACGGTCGTGGGAAAAGAGGCGGAAACTGGAAGTCCAGTCGCGAAACTGCGGGCCGCAGGTGGTGGGCAAGCCCGTCACGGTATGCCTTCCCAGACAGAACAAGGAACTCAACTCGAGGGTTTGGGCGTGCACGGCGCGGCGACGCTGGTGGAAGCCCGGGCCGCACTCGCCCCAGAGATGCTGGAAATGGGCACGGATGCCGGCAGAGTTTTTTCAGCACCGGAGCCGGGAGTCGTGGTGCGTCGCAAGGCCAGCAGACTCTTGTCCTCGATGAACCACTCGACGATCTCGCCGCGCGAGAACTCCATAGCCTGTACAAGGGCAGATGGGAAATGGATTTATGACTGCTCACTGAGCGAGGCTGCTTTAATTATTCTTATAATAATATTATATAAGTAAATGGCGGCTTCCTTTCAAGCACAAAACGTTACCAACAATTTTGACCAGTGGCGGGTGGGGAGACCCCCACCACAAGGCCCTTTCACCGTGAAGACGAGGCGCCGAGGAGTCGTGCGTATATATTTCTAGCCTCTCGCAACATGGCCAGCATGCGCTCGCGGTCAGCCTGGTTTCGGAAAGTGGGCAAGGTTTGGAAGTGCTGGATTTCGCGATCCACCCAGGCAAGAAGAAACGTTGCGGCGGCAGCGTCTCGAATCGGCTCGTTCCCAAACTGCACGTAGATTGGACTGGTATGGGCAAAGCGCCGGGCGGGGGCAGTTGCCCAGCCGTGACTGGGAATATCCGCCACTGACTGATAGCCGTTGATCCTGACCGGATGATTGTCCGGCGCGGGGCGGGTTTCGCGAGTCTTTTCGAATGCCCGTGCCGCGAACCAACCACTTTGTTGCGGCGCAAAATTAAAACGTACCCGCAGGGTGCGCTGGTCCTCGCCGGCCACGAGCGTTTTAATCACCTTGCCCTTCCAAACGATTTCCAAGCGGTCGAGATCGTGCGTTGAAATCGCTTCCGCCTCGACTGTCAGCGCGCGGCCAGCGCTGCCGCGGGTTATTGGCAATTCAATGCTATCTCCAACGTCGTGCCCATCGATGCTCAGAAACAACATGGGCCCGTTGGTCGCAAAGTTTCGTCCCGCTTTAAGAGCGTTAAACCATTCATTGAATCCAAAGGCGCCCGGCAGGTGAACGTAGACCCGGTTGAATCCGACGGGATTGGGCAAAACACCCGATGCACTTCCGGCAGAAACCGGCAACTTGAAGCCGCAATTCAACAACTGGTAATAGATATCCATCGACCAAAGCGGCATGCCGCGCGGGGTGGCATAATCCGGATTGGACCGTGCGATCATACCCACTTTGAGGGGGTCAGCCTGAATGACGCCGTAGCGAGTGAACCAATTATGAACAATTCCGGCGAAGTCGATTTGGCCCAGAGCAGCGAGCGCGGAAGTATCTCGATAGAGAATCTTCTCCGCATCCACGTAACCGTGGCGCTGGTGCGTCTGCTCGGTAAAGGCGATGTCGGGAGGAGCCAGCAGGGACGTATTCTGGAAATCGATGGCCCGGTCAAGGGCGAGCATGTCCATGGTTCCGGCGCCCCCCGGGTAGGGACGTTCGACCTCGGCATTATTGATCGAAAAGATGTGCATCGGGTCGACCCAGCGAATCGGCCCGGCGCCGGCGGTGGGCGGAATTTTCAAGTGCTGGAGATGCTCCCCCGAGAACCAGTCAGTAATGATGGGAGCGATATTCAGATCTTCGGCTTGAACGAGCTCGGGTACGTCTTTCACCTCGCGATGAATATGCAGATCGCCCGAGTACCAGTGGCGCTGGTTCATCTCGATTAAATGCTCGATTTGCAGCATGGTTTCGGACGTCTCGCCGGGCCGGATCGCAATCGGGCGTTCCGCTTCCGAGTACTCCGGCCCGCGCTCAGCACGAATTGTGTACCTGCCAGGCGGCAAGTCGATGCGGAATTCTCCCGCCGTCACGAAATGCTGTTCGGGGGGATGCACGTAAACGATGCTTTCCGCTGGAAACCAAGGCTTGCCCGCGGAATCGGTCAAATAGCATCGTGCCGGCACTGTGTGGCCGGTCTGGCGATCCAGGATCAAGATGTGAAGAGTGCCGGACTCCTCTCCCCTGAGTTCCACCGGTGTGGCTAGGGCAAGGAAGCCCATCAGCCCTGCCAAAAGCAACAAAGAAAGCAAGCCCCGCATGCTCAAAGTTCACCTCGTCTTGATCCTTCGGTTGGACACGAGCGTACACCTCCTACGCCCCACACGGGCGTCCTACCCCAGCCCAGGCTGAAGGCCTGGGTCAGGTTGCGCCCGTTTTTAGTCCCAAGCCTTCTAACCTGAATCCGGCGCCTCCACAGGGCCCAAATCCTCGTGCAACCCTTTATTTATCGTACGCCGATCGCCTTCTGCTATTCAGACCCTTACCTAACATTTGGTTGGGTAAGGGTCTGAATACTGAGAACGCCTCGGCATCTCAAAATCGCCTGTGATCATGAGGGTTTAGCCCACTTTGGCGGCATTTATTTCCCTCTCGAATTTCTCCGAGTGCTGCAAGTTATGGGTTGCCATCGCCGCGGCCCTCGCGGAATAAGGCCGAATTGCGGCATTATTCCCGACTTTGCCGGAATCCGAAAGCGGCACTGGCAAGCGTTCAAGAACCGACTGCTATAGAGATTTGCTCCCGTTACTGAGTGCGCTCGGCCAAAGAAAGCTCGCCCGCCTAGCTTAACTGCGATCCCTATGAGATTGCCGCTTTCTGCGCCGTGCACTTTGTGCAGCAAAGTACACCGGATTTAGGCGTAAGGGCGCCACAATGTTGCTGGCTTCAGCTGAAATTTCCCCTCGATGCATCATTGACGGGTTTGTATCACTTCCTTACAGGGCCGAACCACATATTTTAACAACCCAAGTAACCCGCCATGGCGGTGTTATTTCGCTCCGTTGGGGCTTACTTGAAGAGTAAAAGTATCGGCCGAGAAGAATACATGCAGTTCCTTAATTTCCAGTTTTAGCTGCCAGCCCGTTTTGTGAACCTGATAGTCCGCGTCGGTGAGCTCCGGCAGGTTTTGGCCGGAAAGCCTCACCGCCTTCGGCGGGACTTCGGCGTGGACAATCACTTCGTACTGCCGGCGTAATCCGTCTCCCCGCAACTCCGTTGAGGAACCATCCCGCCGCACCGATGCTCGCGTGCCGTCGTACAACGTGAACTCGTCCTGCGAGGGCCCGGTGCTGGGAATGATCCGCCACGTTAACGAATTGTCGAGAGTTTTGTATTTGTCACCAGCTAAGTCCCTGGCCAGTGTTTCCGTGTCCGGACTTATGAGCGGAATCAAGCTGCCGGCCCGGTAGAAGATGGGAATCTGGTCCAGAGGCGCAGAGACTTCCACCTGGTGTTCCCCTTCCAGTATTTGGCCCGTCCAGTAATTCATCCAGGAGCCTTTGGGAAGGTACAGGGACCGAGTCCGGGACCCATCCGCCAAAACGGGAGCGACCAGAATTCTTTCCCCCAGCAAGTATTCATTGTCGAGGCCCCAAACCTTTGAATCGTCTGGATATTCCAACATCAGGTGGCGAATGATCGGAAGTCCCGTCTTCGCTGCTTCATCCGCATAAGTGTAAAAATAGGGAAACAGGGAAATATGCATCCGGGCGTATCGGCGGAAGATCTCGGTCGTCTCGTTGTCGTACCACAAGTCCACCGCAAACTGCGGGTGGTCCCATTTATGGTCGCGCATAATCGGAGTCAGCGCACCGAACTCCAGCCAACGAATCCACAGTTCTTTTGACTTGCCCGCACTCTGAATGTCGGGTCCCCAAATCGCGAATCCGGAAAGGCCAGCCGAAATCCCTGCGGGCACGACGGAGGGAAGTCCCAGGTCCGAACTCCAGTTGGGAAACTGATCTCCTCCCCAGAGCACAGGCGTGTAGCCCTGCGAGCCGGCATAGCCCGAACGGGAGAATTCCACCACATTGGGCTTCGCTTTCACGGAGACGTAGTGCGTAACCTTGTGGTAGAGCAGCGGGTAGAGGTTGGCGAGTTCCTCCCCCGTTTTGGGGACGGCAAAATGGTCGGTGTCGCGCACCTGCTCCCCGAAGTCTTCCATCCAGCCGTCGAAATCGTATTCCGTCAGGATTTTTTGCTTCATGCGTGCCCACCAGTCGACCGCGGCCGGATTGGTGAGATCGGTGTTCCCACTGGAAATGCCGGCCAGGGCCACGGGCGACACGACGTGTCCTTCCGCGTCATGCACGAAGTAGCCGTTGCGCTCACCTTCCTGGTAGGTCGGATTGGGGAGCAGGTAAGGCGCCAGCAGCGTTGACACCCACGGATTGGTGTAAACCAGTACCTTGTAACCGAGTTGGTGCACCGCTTCCGCAAAGGGACGAAGCTGGCCGTAGTAGCCCACCGTCCATAGGGGCCAACCGATGTTGACGGACGGCTCTAGCAAATCTTCGGTCCAGAGCGCGCTGACGGGGATATGACGCTCGCGCAGGCGCCGCGCCTCATCGAGGGCATCATCGCGGTAGAAAGCTCCGAGATCATGAAGTCCTTTGACGATGTTGATCCACGTACCGAAAGCCCAAGGTGGCGGAACGGGAGTCCGCCCGGTGAGGCCGGTGTAAGACTCCAGAAGGCCTTTGGGGCCGCTGTCGATAATGAGGTAGCAATCCGTTGCCGGCGCGGCAAGCTGGACCATGACCTGTTTGTCTTGGGCCTCGGTCAAGTCGAAGGTCGAAGGCCAAGTGGTATCGAAATACACGCCGAGTCCTCGGGGACTGAACAGGAATGGAACGGGAGCGTATGTCCAGTTGTGGCCGGGCTGACCGAAACGGTCCGATGTACGCAAAGTGGTCTTCTGGCCATCGAGCTGAGCTTTCACAAATCGCTCTCCCAAGCCGTAGAAGGGGCCGCCCGCAACCAGGTGGAAGGTTAACATTAACCGGGAGTGGCTCTCGATCGGCGGCGGCGCCAGCGAAAGCCGGATGATCTTAGGAGTAAGCACTCCGATTTCCAAACTCGCCGGTTGCGGTGCGTTGGCGACCTCAGCCTGAATGATCCACCGGTTTCCCTCTCGATGGAATTGAAGAAATTTCCTCAGCGCCAATGTCATGTTGGGGCTACTCGGCTCGTTCTTACCCTCCCACTGGATCCCGGGCGAATCGCCCCCAGCGGAGCCGAGCTTCCATTCCGCTCCCGATTCCTTGTTCGCAATCAAGATCTGCCCGGTCTCCTTCTGCATGTCCAACCGCCAGAGGGGAGTTTCCAAACGCAGGACCGCATCCGTCTCATTGACGTCCACGGGGACGGGACCTAAAGGCTGCTTGAGCAGCTGGCCGGTGCCTAAATGACTGGGACGAATGGTATCCCGGCTCAGTTCTGTGAGGATGCTCCGATAATCATCAGAGGCAGAATAGGAAGCGTCTTGGGCAAGCGCGTTGCGAGTGGCATACATCGTGACGAGCACCAGAAGAACTAGAATGGTTCGACCTTCCCGGTTTCGTTGATCTCTATTCATATTTTCAATCCACCAGTGAGGTGCCACCGAAATGAGCCCCAAGGGGCGTCACAGCTTAGCCTAAGCCAACGGCTTGGGAACGGGACTGCAATCCGTCATCTTTTGCGCCAAGATTTGACCCAGGACTTTTGGCCTGGGTTGTGTTATGTCGCCCCTTTGGGGCTGAGATTCCCGAAAACATCCCATGTGTGCAGCTGACCATCGTGATCATCACTGTGCCATCTAGCTTCCACTGCGAGCGCCGCACTAATGGTGAGTCGCCAGCACGTTCAGCATGAACCGGCCGTAATCGTCCAGATCTTTGCGGCCCATCGCTTGCCGCTCCGCAAACAATCCCGCCGCCTCCTTTCGACCGGCACGACGATAGGCTTCGGCAAGCTTATAGATAATGTCCGTGGCATTTGGTTTCAGGGCTCGAGCCTTTTCTAAATCGGCGATAGCGCCGTCAACATCACCGGCGGTGAATTTAAGTTTCCCGCGATCGAAGTAGCAGTAGACAAACTTGCTGTCGAGATCCAGGCAGGCATCGAGAGCCTGGATCGCCTGGTGATACTGGTTGGAAGAACTCGATGCTGCACCCTGTCGAATAAACGTTTCCGCCAGCAAGTAGTCATTGCCCGGATTCGGCGCCATCCGGTTTGCGTCTTCAAGGATACGAACCGCCTCGTTCAGTTGACCTTCCTCAATGTAGAGTAAGGCCAAGCTCTGGAACACTTCGGGAGCACGGGGCGCCAGTTCGTGCGCCTTGTGATAGTCGGCATCGGCTTGCGTCCACTGCTCTCTTTCCTCGAGCAACAGTCCCCGGCAAAGATAAAGCCGATAGGATTCCGGCAGCGCCTGAATTCCTTGCGACGCGTATTGCAGCGCGAGATCATATTGGGCGGTGCGGGCGCAAAAATTCGCCAGGTTTAAGAAATTCTCTTCGTCGTGCGGGTCCAGACGGAGGGCGTTTTGAAACGCCATGTAGGCATCTTCTGGCCGATCGAGGCGGTCATCGCTAACTCCCAGCAGAGCATCGATGTCGCTGCGCTCGTGGCCCCGGGCGATGAGGCCCTTCAGAATCTCGGCGCATTCAACATCGTGGCCGGCGCCTGAGTATGCCAGCGCCAGCGCATATCCCCGGGAGGCAGGATCCGGGTAATTCGCGGGGAGCGAGTTAAAAGCGTTAATGGCCTCCTCATATTCTCCTATGCGCCCCCACAGCCAGCCCAGCTTGAATCTGGAGAGAAGTTCAAGGGCGGGTTCAGCCTTGATTCTATCGAGGACGGATCTGGCGGTTTCGACCTGGCCTGTGGCAATGTCACACTCCGCCACCATCAATTCCACGGGAACCTGTCCCTCGCGGGGACCGGCGCGACCAAAGTGATCGAGGGCGGAGGGACAATCCTGTTGCGCGTAGCTGATCTGGCCAAACAGGAAGTTGGCGGTTTGGTCGTCTGGCGCCAATTCCAACACCTCAGTTAGTTGGTTGGCAGCCTCCTTTGTTTTGCCATCGTGCAAATAGTTCGCAGCCAGCTCTCGCCGCGCCACCCAGAAGTCTGGATCAAGTTCCAGGGCCTTTTGGAAAGCCCGATCGGCCTCTTCCCGCCGACCCAGCAGAGTCAGGCTTATGCCTTCGAGGTTCAATGGTTCCGGGTTGCACGGCGCCAGCTTGGCAGCCAGGCGAAATTGTTCTAGCGCTTTATCGTACTTCTGCAGGATCAGGAGGCGCAGCCCAGCTGCGTCGTCTGGGACGGAAACCTGCGCAGGCGCCGCTGAGCCGGTTTCGTAGCTGCAAACAACAGACACATAAACGGCGGAGACAAGCGCCAGAATCAAAATCCAACGATATTTGACTGTCTTATAATAGGTTGACACACTATTATCCTCAGGCGAAACTCCAGCCGCAATAGAGGCGAAAAGCCTTCCAGGCGTGGAAACGGCTCCGTTTGATTGTAGTGGCCCCATTGTGGCTCAAATCCTCGAAGCATTCCCGGTGTCCAGCAAGCGACGTGAAACAAGCTCCGTCCCGGTGTCTCGGCCCGAAAGGGTGTATTATCCCAGCTCAGGCTCCAAGGCCTGGGCCCAGCCGTCGGCTTTTGCGTGCCGAGGCCTGTAAGGACGGCACAATGTCACCGGGGTGATGCTGAAGATCACCAGAGCAACTTCATCGCAAATTGGATCTCCCGTGCCGGCGAGGCGGTTAGCAATTCGCCAAATGTGGGAGTTGCGACCGTCTGCGTTTGTTCTCCACCCACGCCGGAGTATCCAGATCCCAAAATCGGATGGTTCAAGATATTGAAGAACTCCGACCGAAACTCGAGCGTAAGCGCCTCTCTGATTCGGAAGTCCTTAGAGGCGAAGAAATCAACATCGTTGTAACCCGGATAACTCAAGATGTTCCGGCCCGAGTCGCCGAACGTGCCAAAGGTTGGCTGGGCAAACGCCGCCGTGTTAAACCATTCGTCAGCAGTTCGTTTGAATCCGCTCGGCAGGGGGTTGCCGACTTGTTCCGCATGCTGGAAATTGGAATCGCCGACGTTGGCAGGATCTCCCGTGACCCCGACGGTGAAGGGAAGACCAGTCTGCAAGGTTACAATGGCCCCAATGTCCCAGCCACCCAGGACTGCATCCGTCACTCCGCGGGCACCACCCAGGTAGGTTCTACCCCTCCCCAAAGGAAGCTGGTATAGAGTGCTATACGTAAACATATGGCGCAAATCGAAATCGGAGCGCCCATAAAACTTGCTCAGACCATAGGCGTCAGGTTCGCCACTGAAGGCGTCCGAAGTTTGATCCAACGACTTGGAATAGGTGTAGGACCCCAGGAAAATCAGTCCCTTCGACGTGCGTCTCTCGATTTTCGCTTGCAGAGAGTTGTAGTTGGAATTGGCCACATCATTCGCATAGGTAATCCCCGGTGACAGATTCGGAAAAGGCAGCCGGCTAGAGAGCGGTCCGGTACCCGCCTGTGGCGCGGTGTTGACATTCATTTCCGCCAGCAGGTCGCGGCCTTGGGAGCCCACGTACCCGATATCAAATATCGTATTGGGTGTAAACACATGTTCAACCATCAGGTTGTACTCCATCGCATAAGGCGTATGCATGCGAGGATCGGCCGCCGAAGCCGTATTCGGAGGTGAATTGGGTCCATAGAAAGTTGAGGCGTTCGGCATGTCATAAATCAAGGTGTCGGGGCCACACGTTTGCGACCCGTTCACGACCCGGCAAGCTGCGCTAGCGGGTTCCAGTAGCTGCTGATTAGCCAGAATCGTCAAATCCACACCCCACGGCCATTTGACTCTTGGACCTTGCGGTCCTTCAATCAAGTTGTTGCTGTGATCCGCAAACACCGCAAAGGCACCGCGGACGACGGTGCTCGACTTAACCTTGTAGGCAAACCCGAAGCGCGGCTGGAAGTTGTGTTTGAACTGCGGGTCAAAGACGGACTTGCGCACGTTGGCGAAAGGAAATAGGGGAGGCACCGGTTGCGTTACGCGGAACGTACCTTGCTCCCAATCAAAAGTGCTGAACTCATTGTTCAGCCAGCTTGGCGGAGATACGAAATCATACCGCAGCGCGAACTGCAGGGTAAGTTTGTCTGATGCTTTCCAACGGTCCTGCAAATAGCCTCCGATCCAGTGAATTGTCATATCCGCCGAAGTATCCCCCAAGAAGGGGGACACTTCATAAGGAACCCCCAGCAGCCAACTTGCCGCCGTCTGCCCCGTGGTGCCGACGAAGCCCGGCCCGCCCGTCTGATAGGGGAGATAGACCGTCGTCGCACCCCAGCCGTCGTCAAAACTGTGTAGGTGAAACGCTAGAAAGCCGGCTCCCAACTCATGGCGCCCTGTAGTCTTTGCCAGATCGGCGGTGAAGGAGTGGCTGCGCTGCGGACCCAGTGGAACATAGAATTGAGGTGCCGAGGAGTAAGTGGGCAAGGGAAGGTTATATAGGCCGATGGGGACGTTATTCTTGATCGGAAAAAAATTAGTGGGGGTTGTCGCGTCCACAAACGAGGCACTTTCCGTGGAACCCAGGCCGAATAACCAGTCACTGTAGGTATATCCGTACCGCAAGGAGAGAAGCAGCGTAGGATCAAACAGATGGGTGAAACCTATTCCCACGCTATCCGTGGTGTTCACATCCGGGGCCGGGTCGGCAGGCAAACCGGTGGGCGAAAGCTGGTTAGGCTTAGAACGATAAAACGCCACATTCAGCATGTCATTGTTGTGAAAAATGTGGTCACCCTTAATGCCAAACTGGTCATTGCTGACAATCTCATCATTGGCCAGTAACAAGTTCACCGTTTCGCCCGGCAGATTGGGCAATGGATAAAAATGAGCCAGATTGGCGAGTGTCTCGGGGCGCAATCGCCCCGGGGGGATGACATTTCCTGGGAACGGATCGTCGACTAGCCCGGTTTGTGTCGCTATCAACCCTGTGCTCGGGTCCGTCACACCGGCGGTGACCTGCCGCAGGGTGAAAGGGTCATAAACTTCACCCTGTTGGACATTGCGCCCCAGAGCATCTTGGCCAATCACCGGTCCGAGAAATGCGGAGAAGTCGCCGCCACGCACCGCGGCAGTCGGAACGCTGGAATATTGACTGATTCCCTCGACGGATCGGAATCCTTCCCAGTAGCCGAAGAAGTAAGTGTGCTTTTTCCGCCCGTCATAGCCCGGAAGTATCACCGGTCCCCCCAGCGTCGCGCCGTATTGGTTCTGGCGGTAAGGAGGCAAGCGCTCATCCGAATATAGGTCGAAGAAATTGCGGGCATCTAAGGCGCTGTTCCGTAGGAATTCCCAAGCATCACCATGCAACTGATTGCTGCCGGTCTTGATGGCGACGTTCACGTTGGCGCCCGACGACATGTTGAGTTGACCGTCGACAATTTGTGATTGCACTTTGAACTCCTGGATGGCGTCGGGAGGAGGACTGATGGCCCAGGAATTTTCGAACAGGCTATTATTCGGAATTCCATCTAGGGTGTAGTTGTTCTGCTGGCCGCGCTGGCCGTTCACCGCCGGACTGACGCCGCCGGCGCCCTCTGTAACCGTGTAGGAGGCTTGTTGCGAGGAGGGATGGGGAGAGGCGCCTGGCGTCAATAATATGAGTTGGGTGAATTGACGACCGTTCAGAGGCAGATCGTTGACTTGGCTCTCCCCAATGACTTGTCCAACCGCGGCGGGAGTGGTGGTCAAGGCAGGCGGCGTGCCGGTGACTTGCACCGTCTGAGTGGATGCTCCGACTTCCACCTTGAAATCGACCGTCGCATCCTGATTCACCAGAAGCGGAACAATTGGCTGCACCAGCGTCTTGAATCCCGGGGCCGTCACCGTGATCCGGTAATTGCCGGGAGGAAGCGAGGGAATCTCGTAGTCGCCCGTGGCGCTGGTTTTAGACTCTCGGCTCAGACCCGTTCCGATTTGCTCGGCTCGGACGGTTGCATTGGGAACCACCGCGCCCGAGGCATCGGTAAGGGTGCCGTGGAAACTGCCGGTGGTCGATTGCTGACTCCATAGCGGAGTCGCCAAAGCGCAAAGTGCTGCGACAAAGAAAGCGATACTAACCCTCTGGACGCGATCCGTACGCACCATGGTACCCTCCTTCGTTATCTTGGATGTTCCGCAATTTCACAGCGCCAGTGAGTGCACATCTGGTCAAGTCAGATAAGTTGTTTCAACGAACAATGTGAATTTAAACCGACAAGGTGTCGATGTCAAGCACAAAATTCCGCCAAAATACCGCTGCGTCGGACACAATTCACCATGAGGCGGCGCGTTTAAGTTCCTAAAATTCAAAAGAGACCGACCCAGCCGCTGGTTTGGCCTTGTTACGCTCCACTCGCGTTAAGGTTTGTGAGGTCAAAATTTCCGCGATGGTCTCAAATTGGCCGGCAGTTTACCACTGCTTACGGATAGGTGGTAGGCGGGACAAGTTTCATCATCGCTCTTGATTCGCGTTCGAGTTCCATGCAACGGTTTTGCTCGCTTTCCGCAGCTTCAGCTTTCCCCGCTTTCTTGTAAACTCGGGCCAGTTGGAAGTGGTATCGGCTATTGTCGGGATCAGAGCGCACCAGTGCTTGCAGGAGGGATTCAGCCTCGGAGAGTTTCCCTTGTGCAAAGTATGCGCGAGCAAGGTCATAGTTAATCTGGGCCTCATTTGATAATGCTGACTGTGCAGCGATGAGGTAAGAAACGGCCTCGTTATAATTTGCCCGGTTGATCAGCTGGTGGCCCATTTCCGCATTGGCTTCTGGATCCTTGCTATCCAGTCGAAGGGCTCGCTGCAACTCTGCCTGCGCTTCCGGCGGGCGATTTAGCGCTTCCAGAACCCGGCTCGCCGCAACGTGCGGAGTGGGGTCGCGCGGTTCGACGATCTCCGCCTCCTGATAATTCGCCAGCGCCTTATCCAAGTCGCCGAGCTTAAACAACGCATCACCTCGCAAGACGTCCAACCGCTCGTCAGATGGATTTCGCTTTTGAGCTTGGTCGATCAAGTTAAGAGCCGTCTGGCAATACTGGGTTTGAACCAATGCCGAGACTAAGGGCAACGCTATTTCCAGTCGGTCCGGCGCCATGTCGTGCGCCCTCATCAGCCAAGGTAAAGCCTTCTGAGTCTGATGAGAAGCCACGTAATTGAGTCCGACGGCGGTGTAAACGTCGGCGTCGGAGTGGTCGAGATCAATGGCGCGAAAGAACGAGCGTTGAGCGCTTTCAAAATCGTTCAGATGCGCATACGCCTGGCCCAGGTTAAACCACGCGGCGTAATCACGCTGACCTTGGGGAATAGCAAGAAAGTTTTCGGTCGCCGCCTTATATTGGCCAGCTTGAGCCATTAACAAACCCAACGAAAAGTGGACACGCACGTCAGTGGGGGCCAGGCTCAGCAGACGGGCGGCAACCACGTTGGCTTGTGCTCGGTCTTGGGCGCGAAGGAAGGCTTCCACCGCCGCGAACAACAGGGCCGGATCGGAAGATCGTTCGATATGACTCCGTCGAAAAGAATCTGCCGCGGCCTGAAAGTCACGGGTTCGGAGATAATAAATTCCCAAGTCGGCGTTGGATTCAAAGTCGTCCGGCTCAAGCGCCAATGCTCGGTGAAACTCCTCCAATGCTTCCTGCGTTTCGCCCATTTGCAGCAAGCTGGCGGCAAGCCTGCGGTGCGGACCCACCATACGTGGTGAAAGACGGATGGCTTCCCGATACGCAACGTGAGCCCTGATCGGATCGTTTAGCGCCTCGTCAATGTCTCCCAAAAGCAGTTGGGCTTGAGCGCCGTCCTGGCATTCGGGAGGCAAGGATCCGAAAACCCCCAGCGCGGAGGCTGGTTGGTGAGATGCAAGCAACTGGCCAGCCCTCATCAGCAAATTTGCGCAGCCATTTCCACCCTTCTGCGCTGCCAAGACGGTCGGGCAGTGGAAGGCCATGGCTGATAGTATGACGACCGCGAATCGGGTCCTAGGCACAACTCCTCCTCTTGGGCGATCGCAAATACTTTGGGCCGCCTGAAGCCTACGGGTGACCTGCGAAAGACCCCCCGGACGACATCCAACATTTCACCCCCGGGTGTACTATAATACCAGTGAATTCATTACGGCGAGTTCAGAGGGATTTCTTAATGGCGGTTTCACGCGGCCCCCAGCAAGCCGAACTCACCGCAATGGTTTTCGTCTTGCGAGATGATCTCCGCAGCAAGAGCTGAAATGATTAAAACGGTGCTTGCCAAAATCCGCGCGTTTCTGTATCGAGCTTTGCTTCTCCTGCTCGCGATGAGTTTCTCGTTGCCGGGGTTCTCAGCCGCTCACGAAGAAATCGTGCCGGCACGTCAGCTTTTTGGAGAGGGATTGCGGGCGGAGAAGGCTGGAGACTTATCGCGCGCTGCAAATGCTTACCTCGAAGCAATCAAAATTTATCCAACCTATTCGGCCGCCTACGAGCGATTAGCACAGCTCTACCTTAAAACCGGTGATAGAACCCAAGCCGTGCGATATTGGACGCGCTTGGCGCAATTTGAACCTGAGAACGCCATTGCGCACTTGGCGCTCGGGAAAGCTCTAGAGCTCGAAGAATTGTGGCAGGCAGCCGCGATTCAATACTCCCTGGGAGTGAAATACCACCCGGACGATCCCCAACTCAACTTCGAGTTGGGACGAGCACTGATCCACATGGGAATGTCCGACAAAGCTCTTGAGCCCTTGAAAAACGCGGCACAGCACAATCCACGCGACTGGAGGGTTCACTACCTCCTGGCTGAGATTGAAAGCCAGTCGGGTCATCCTGATTCGGCCCTGCAACAATTCCAATTAGCTGCTAGCGCCAATCCGCGAGCTCCTGATTTTTGGCTTGATTACGGATGCCGCGTGGCGGCTCAGGGCAATGCGAGGCGTGCAATCGGTCTGTTACAGCGCGCGATCGAGCTTGACCCCTTGAGCCGTTCAGCGAATCTGGCGCTGGCCCAAGCTCTCGTGTCAGTCGGAGATAGTGTTGCGGCGGCGAAGCAACTGTCATGGGTCTTAATGTTTTATCCCGATGATCTGCAGGCGAAACAATTATTCAGTGTAGGGCTAAACCGAGCGTGTTCCGGTGGCCCGGATCACTAATTCGTCTCCCGCCAAGCCGGGAAGCTCTGCACCACCTCGCCATCAGAAAAACGCCACCACGAGCATGAGTGGAACATTGCCGCAAGGTCTGTGGTCGTCGTCTGCGCGTGTGATAGAGCTCCCTTAGGTTCCTCAACCCTTTCTCGCTCTAACTGACTTCGTTTCCTGCGTTGACGCTCGGTTTCACGGGACTCAGGGTACACCGGGCAGATTTACGTGCTGCTGAGCTCGGACCTAGGTTCGAAAGAGTGGCACTCATCCCCGCTCGATGCGTGCTGATGGACTGATGGCTACGTGTTCTATTGGGCTTGGGGAGCGATAGCGGAAATGAGGCAGATTGCCGCTAGGTTTCCCGACGAACAAATCGCGTCGACTTTGAATTGTTTGGGAATTGAACCTGGAAGAAGCCGCCCGTCAGCGCGTCGAGTGTGCGGCGAATTATCGAACAGAAGAAACTGCCGGCCTACCAAGTCAAACCCTGCGCACCGTGGCAGATTCCTGTCGAAGCGCTCGATTGTGAAGAGGTGCTAGTAGTGGTGCAGATCAGGAAGCGAGTACACGCCCCGCGAACTCTCGCGGCCGTCGAGCAACAATCAATGTTCTCAGAGGCTTAGCATAATGTCACAGGCTCGGTAGGGCTCAGCAGAAAATGTTTGATGCTCTGCCCCAAGCGGAATCTTGGATGAGTGAGCGCACCAAATAATTAGAAAAGCATGGCGGTTACCAGATCCAAAGGGACCCCGCTGATTACGGGATGTCAAGGATCAGTCAACAAGGGCTGAACTCAGAAATCGGGTTTCCCTGAGACCATTGGACGTGATACAGTTTCTGAGGCCAAGGCACTGCGTGGCACGCCTGACAGCAGACGTTACAACTGGCCAGACCGGACACAACTAGAGTTCCCGTTCGATATGAGCGTCAACTCGAATCACTCATCTTCGTCAACCCCGGGAAAGAGGCTACGTACGGCTGTCTTCGCGGAACAGCCGCTGCAGGTACCTGGCGTCATCAATGCCTACTACGCACGCATGGTGGAGCGCGAGGGGTTTCGTGCGGCATACGTATCTGGCGGTGGTGTCTCCGCAGGCTCGCTCGGCGTTCCGGATCTTGGGATCTCGACGTTGGAAGATGTGCTGATCGATGTGCGGCGCGTAACCGATGTTTGCTCGTTACCTTTGCTTGTGGACGTCGACACTGGCTTTGGGGGAGTGCTGAACATTGGACGCACAATACGTTCGCTTACGAAAGCGGGCGCCGGCGGTTGCCATATCGAAGACCAAGTCGAGGCGAAGCGGTGTGGCCACAGGCCGGGGAAGGCGATTGTTCCTGTGGAAGAGATGATTGACCGGATCAAGGCGGCTGTCGACGCCAGAATAGATGAGAGCTTCGTCATAATGGCCCGTACGGATGCGCTTGCGAATGAAGGGCTGAACGCCACCTTGGATCGCGCAGCGGCGTACGTAGATGCGGGAGCCGACATGATTTTCCCAGAAGCCATTCAGGAGCTTCCTCAATATCGCGCGTTTGCCGATCGGACCAAAGTTCCTGTGCTTGCCAACATCACTGAGTTCGGCATGACGCCTCTCTTCACGCTGCAGGAGCTTCGCGGTGCCGACGTTGCGCTGGCGCTTTATCCGCTCTCGGCGTTCCGCGCCATGAACGCCGCTGCAGTGGCAATATACAGGGCTCTTCGCAACGAAGGCACGCAGAAGAACCTGTTGCATACGATGCAGACTCGCGCGGAGCTGTACGATTACTTAGGATACGCAGAAGTCGAGCGGAAGCTAGATCTTCTGTTTGCGAAGGAGAAGGACGACAAATGGAAGTGAAGGATCTTACAGGTAAAGCGTCACAGGTCTCGTGGAAAGCCAAAAAGTCTGTGGCGCTATCAGGTGTGGTGGCTGGGAGTACTGCCCTTTGCGCGGTAGGTAGGTCCGGAAACGATCTGCATTATCGCGGCTACGACATTCTCGATCTTGCCACTCAATGCGAGTTTGAAGAAGTTGCTTACTTGTTGCTCTATGGCAAACTTCCAAATCGTGAGGAACTGACGGCATACAAGCAGCGGTTGAGAGCAATGAAGCGATTGCCCGCTCCAGTGCGCAGCGTCCTGGAACAGGTGCCCGCGGGCGCTCATCCGATGGACGTGATGCGTATAGGCGTTTCTGCGCTCGCAACCATTGAGCCCGAAGCGAAGCCATACAACGTCGACAGTGCGCGTCGGGTGGCAGACCGCCTACTCGCATCGCTCGCGCCAATGTTGCTCTACTGGCATCACTTTACAGTCAACGGCAAGCGCATCGAGACCACACTGGAAGCCGATTCCATAGCCGATCATTTCCTGCGCCTGCTACATGGCAATTCTGCACCGGAGAATTGGGTCCACGCTCTGCAGGTCTCTCTGATTCTGTACGCGGAGCACGAGTTCAATGCATCCACCTTCACTGCGCGTGTAATTGCTGGAACGGATTCTGATGTGTACTCGGCAGTAGCTGGTGCGATTGGAGCGCTTAAGGGCCCCAAGCACGGAGGGGCAAATGAGGTCGCGCTGGAGATCCAGCAGCGCTACGGCTCACCAGATGAAGCAGAGCAGGACGTCCGAGTTCGCGTTGAGCGCAAAGATGTCATCATAGGTTTTGGCCATCCGGTCTACGCTATTAGCGACCCGCGGAACGTGGTCATTAAGAACATCGCACGAAAACTCTCTGAGTGTAATGGCGACAAATTGCTGTTTGCTGTCGCCGAGCGCCTCGAAAATGTTATGTTCTCGGTCAAAAAGATGTTTCCAAACCTGGACTGGTTCTCGGCTGTGGCGTATCACTGCATGGGAATCCCGACCGCGATGTTCACTCCGATCTTTGTGATCGCGCGGACCAGCGGATGGTGCGCGCACATCATCGAGCAAAGGCAGGATGGCAAGATTATTCGCCCGTCTGCTATATACACAGGCCCTGAGAACCTACCTTTCATAGCGATTGCGGAGCGTCGCTGACTTGAGTTCGCACGTGACATTCAATCGACCTGTTTTCGACGGAGTGATCGTCGATATTGTTGACTACGTTTTGGACTATCAAATCAGCAGTTCCCTGGCGCTGGAGACGGCCCGGCATTGTTTGCTTGACACCTTAGGTTGCGGCCTTCAGGCGCTAGACTTCCCCGCCTGCACGAAGCTTCTAGGGCCTACTGTCGCTGGCTTGACTATTCGCAACGGGGCACGTGTTCCCGGCACAAGCTACGAATTGGATCCCGTGCAAGCTGCGTTCAACATAGGCATCATCATCCGCTGGCTCGACTTTAACGACACTTGGCTTGCTGCAGAGTGGGGCCACCCTTCCGACAACCTAGGCGGCATCCTCGCGGTAGCCGACTGGATTTCGAGGAATGCAGAAGCAGAGGGGAAACCTGGTCTGAAGATGCTCGATGTGCTGACGGCAATGGTCAAGGCACACGAGATTCAAGGTTGCATTGCGCTTGAGAATTCGTTCAACAAGGTCGGGATCGATCACGTTGTTTTGGTAAAGGTAGCATCGACAGCCGTGATCGCGCAGATGCTGGGGCTTACGCGCGATCAGTCCCTGAACGCTGTCTCACTTGCGTGGGTCGACGGTCAGGCGCTTCGCACTTATCGCCACTTTCCTAATACCGGGTCGCGCAAGAGCTGGGCAGCGGGAGATGCCACTTCGCGTGCTGTGCGACTAGCGTTGATCGCGAAGACTGGTGAGATGGGTTATCCCTCCGCGTTGACCGCGAAAACATGGGGCTTCTATGATTCTTCTTTCCGTGGTCAGGAGTTCAGCTTTCAACGCGACTACGGCACTTACGTCATGGAGAACGTTCTGTTTAAAGTTTCTTTCCCGGCGGAGTTCCACGCACAGACAGCCGTAGAGGCGGCCATTTCCCTGTACGGCAATATGAAAGCTGGGGGAAAATCCGCGCAAGATATCGACTCAGTGACGATCCGCACGCATGAGGCCTGCATCCGCATCATCGACAAACGAGGGCCACTGAAGAACCCGGCAGACCGCGATCACTGCCTGCAGTACATGGCCGCCGTCGGACTGCTTACAGGCGATCTCACGGCGGAAGATTACGAAGACGCACGAGCTGCAGATCCGCGTATCGATGAGCTGCGCGCCAAGATGATTTGCGTAGAAGACTCGCAGTTCACGAAGGACTATTATGACCCGCAGAAGCGCTCCATAGCCAACGCGCTGTCGATACGCTTCAAGGACGGCAGCTCACTGCCCGAGCTCGTTGTTGAGTATCCCGTCGGACACCGCCTCCGTCGCGCGGAAGCCATCCCGCTCTTGCTGAAGAAATTCGAGGATAATCTCGCGCGGAGATTTCCGGCTGCAACGCGGCAGAAGATCCTGGCCGTTTCGTTGGATCATGCTCGCCTGGAGGCGACTCCAGTTAGCCAGTACGTGGACTTGTATGTAATCTAGATCTGAATCCCGTCGGCTCGGGGGAAAGACGGAGCTATCATCCGCTATCGCAGCAGCGAAGTAGGTGTCAACCGCATTCACGTGAGGACTATTCCTCGCCCTTTGGAATAGCCTGTGAAGCTGCCCACGATGTTCCGTTTCGGTGAGCACTTGGATGAAGCTGGTGTGAGCCGCTCCGATGAACCTCAGCAAAGGGCGAAAGCCATTTTCCGCCAGTGTCGATGAGACGTGAGCTATGAGGTTCGAGCGGGCATTCGCGCTGGGAGGTTTTCTCCGAGCGTGCTAAGGAAGTTGAGGTCGGCGGCGCGGGAGAAAGTTCCCGAACATGCTACCGCAAGGAAGTGGCGGAAATTATCCCAGTTCTCATTCTATGTTCTATTTGTTACACAGCTCTAAGCACAGAGGCACTACTTTTCCGTTGACCATTGCAATCGTAAACCTCTCATCGAAATTGGCTCGTTCTTAGGCGAATATCTCTTCGCGCCAGTCATAGACTATCCGCAATGGTTTCTGCTCGGGGCCATGGCTGCTAACACGCCTTGAGACGGGAGCCGACCTCGGCTAACTCTCATTTGGCAATGGCCGGTACTTCGATGGGCTCTGCCTCAATCGACGGGACGCGGAAGAAGTGGAAAGCGGGGGGAGCGAAATGGCCGCACAATGCTAAGGAAATCGCTCCGACCAAGCTGGGCTTCTGCTTCATGGGGGAAGGGATGATCCTCACGTGCTCTCGTTCCAGCCCCGGCACACCCCGTGCAAGATTTTTCTCAATAACTTCCCCAATAATGTTCCACGCCTTCGTCAGCTCACCGTCTAGAATTACGCATTCAGGATTCAATCCGACCAGGATATTGCCAATGCCAATGGCAAGGCACTCCGCGGTTTCTTGAATCGCTTCGCGGGCCGCTAAATTCCCCTGATTCGCCAGGCCTATAAGTTCTTCGATCGTCAATTCTTTACCCGGATTGTGAGGAACCCTTTCATAGTAGTATTGCAGAGCCGCACGATTGTCTGCCATCACCTCCCAACAGCCGTGATTTCCGCAGTTGCACTCCGGGCCGCGGCGATCGATCACCATATGACCAAACTCTCCGGCCGTTCCGCTGAATCCGGAATGGATTCGTCCGTTGAAAACCAAGCCGGTGCCGATGCCTTGGTTTACGTACACATAAACATAGTTCCTTCCCACACCTTGGATGTCTGTTTGCCATAAGTGCGCCAAAGCGGAACTTTTCGACACATTCTCAATATAAATGGGAACCCCAAACTCCTCGCTGAGAATCCGACCGATATCGAAATTCGTCCAGCCCAGGTTAGGAGCCAACCGTACCGTTCCCGAATTGTCGACAAGGCCCGGCACAGCAATCCCAATCCCATCCAGCCGGCTGCGGGACCGCGCGCTTTCGACAAATGGCTTCAACGTCAACACAAGCTTGCCTGCAAACGTCTCAACGTTCGTTTCCGTGGCAATGCCTTCTTGCAGCAGAATGCGCCCAGTAAAATCACTCAAAGCGAAAGTTGTTTGCAACAGCCCGACATCGATCCCGATTACAAACAGGTAATCCGGATTGAGGTAAAGGAAATAGGGTACGCGGCCACGGGAAGCAGAAGGCGCTCGGACCTCATAAACCACGCGTTTTTGTATGAGGTGATCCATTATCACGGATACCGTACTCCTCTGAAGTCCCATCGCCTTTGCGATTGTGGCTCGCGAAATGGGGCTTCGATAGCGGATGTAATTTAGGACCATGGTCTGGTTGATACGGCGGATAGTGTCTTGCCCTGCTGACCGGAGCTCATTGGATTTGCTGAGCTTTCTCTGTGCAACCTGCTTCATAGAAACGCGATTTGCCAACTGGTTCTCCTCGATTGCTCCAAATGTCTTGGTGTTCGACAGCACTAAATGACATGATACAACTCTTAGCCGGAGTGAGGGGCAGATATTTAGTTAGACCTTCCAACCCATCGGGGCGGGGTGCAGAATCTAACCTGCTCCCGGTTAAGCTGCCATCCACAAGGGATCGCACCTTTGCCATGAGCGGCCCCCTTTTTCTGTTCCAGCCTCAGGGCGAGTTTCCAGCCGCTTGCTGTGCGCCCACCAGGTGGGGGCTAGCCCCCACCTGGGCGGCGAATTCGTTCGGCGTCCTCTCTCCCAGGGCCCTGTGAGGACGACTCTCATTGTATTCGCGCCGCCAAGCCTCGATGATTTGCTTCGCCTCGCCCAAACTCGTG
>JASHTO010000307.1 GCA_030040515.1 Terriglobia bacterium | reverse complement strand
TCGAAATTAGTCTGTTCGCCCGGCAATGCCTCGGGAGACGCAGGATTCCCACCTTGGCTATCCTACGACGCGAAGCCCGCGCCTGGAACCGCAAGGTCAATCGCATGCGGGTGAAGATTGACTGGCAATTCACGCGCCGGAAAGCGCGAGCAAAGTTTGGCTACCAACGGAATCTTTTTATGCGGTCAAAGAACTAGGTACCTTATTCCTCCCTAATCCGTTGGGAGATCCCCCGGCTTTGCCGGGGTGGCAGTCGGGGTTTGACAGGTCCGGGAATCAGCAAGTCGTGGACTTTAATCGTTTCGAACGGACCCCTCCCCCCAACTCCCCTCCCCCTCTTCCCTCTCCCCTGGGGAGAGGGGAGAAGGGGTGATCGGGTGAGGGGTTTCTTTCTGGGGGTGGCGGTCAGGCCCCTTTGAGGGGCCAGCCACCGCAAAGCCTCCGGCTTTGCCGGAGGATGATTACTGGAGGCCGGAGGAGTTGGTGATTTGCAGGTCGAAGGTCGTTGGCCCAACCGTTGACTGGGGGTTCCAGACCGCAATTTGAATCATATCACCCGGGTTAAACCTCCAATATCCCCGGCCATAGGCGCCTCCGAACCCGGTCACGACAATTTCTGAATCCGTCCAACTGGCGACGGTCAGCGTCACCTCATCGAAATTGCGGTCGACGATTCTTCCCGCTGCCCATCCGGCAGTTTTATCGCGAATACTCAAAAAGGGAGTATCGACATTGGTAAAGTTGGTGTGGATGCCCATGCCGTGGCCTCGGATCACGATAGTTTGGTTGGGCTGCGGCAGGATAGGAGTTACAGAAGTTATCACGGGTCGGCTGATGATGTGTGCACGGACCGCCAAGGTCCCCAACATGATGACGCTCGTGATGCCGGCGAT
Organism: Terriglobia bacterium; assembly: GCA_030040515.1. Taxonomy (GTDB): domain Bacteria; phylum Acidobacteriota; class Terriglobia; order UBA7540; family UBA7540; genus Bog-366. Next base: position 6,806 of record JASHTO010000307.1, on the reverse strand, counting down.
GGCGAACGCCCTGAACCACCTGCGTCCTTGGAGACCGGACTCCCAGGCCGCCCGGCCCAGCGGTTTCCCATCCTGGGCGTTTTTAAAAGTACCCATTCCGGTCTCGGAGGTAGACTGCGATTCATCGGCTACATTCATCTGCCCGATGAATCGGTAGCCGAGCCTGGGAATGGTTTCGATACAAACCGGGTTGTGCGGGTCATCACGCAGCGCATCCCGAATCTGTTTCACTTCGAAATTTATTCTGCTGTCGAATTCTCCGGCTTCCTGCCCCGGCCAAAGGCGATTGCGGATTTCCTCCCTTGTCACCACCTCGTTGGGGTGGTCGAGCAGCAAGTCGAGGAGCGTGCTGGCTTGGGGTTGTAAGTGGATTCTGATTCCGTCGCGGTATAGATGCCCCCCATTTCGGTCGAAATCGAACACTCCAAAGTGGACAGGGCAGTGGGTTTGTTTCGTTTTTCGCATCTCGCCCCCCCAAAAACCGGTTATTGCGGCCGACCCGTGCTCATTCCCGGTAGCATTTTTGGGAATATTACCCGAACTCAGCCAGTCAGTCAACTTACGCGTTATAAAGGGTTACTTCGCTCAGATTGAACTCAGAAAAAGAAATTTGACACGCCTTCCGGCAAGGAATTACCTTACGCCCAACGTGACAATGGCGGGGCTTTTGCGGATTCATCTGACGGCCGAAGTGGGCCATTTCACACCGCGCAAAAACTTGCACTCAGGAAGGGGAGAGGGGAATTGGGACAGATCAGTGGTAAAAAAGAGGCTTGCAACATTACAGAAATGGGGAAAAGCTTAATCTTTCCCTGCTATCTTCAGCGAATGAGCTATCCCGATTGGCATTCAGTACAGACATTTGCCCAATTGCCTAGGATTTGTGGCGGATTTCAGGATAACGGATTAGTATTGATAAACAGGCAATCCGATGGTGTTCAAAGTGATATGAAAGCTATTCATAATTCTGTTCCTCAGAGTTCCGGACCGCAAGCTTGCCCTTGTTGTAGGTAATCTCCGGGTACTGCCCCAGCTTTCCCAAACCGGCTACATTTCAGTCGATAACAATTTTTCGAGAGGAGGTCTTTTCAATGGCCGACTATAAGCATCCCGAGGTTTTGGTGAGTACGGAATGGGTTTCTTCTCATGGAGACGATCCTGGCGTGAGGTTGATCGAAGTCGACGTCGACACCAGCGCTTACGAGAAAGGTCACATCAAGAATGCGGTGGGCTGGAACTGGACGACTCAGCTCAATGATTGGGCGGGCCGCGCATCGATGTCAATCCTACGTACAGTTGGCCTATGCCTGCTCATTTCCCTGACGAGTGGCCTCACAAACCCGGCATTCGCGCAAATGACCACGGGCACGATCCTGGGCACAGTAACCGACGCGTCGGGACTTGCGGTACCCGGAGCGAACGTCACGATCACTAATCTGGAAACCGGATTCTCCACGAGATTTCTCACCGATGCCTCAGGGGATTACCTCGTCCCCTACCTCTTGCCGGGGACTTACAAAGTGCTCGCAGAAAAGCAGGGATTTCGTGTCATTGTCAAGACGGGCATCGTCCTTCAAGTTGATCAGAAGGCACGGGTTGATCTGACATTGCAGGTTGGAGCGGTCACGCAGAGCGTCACCGTTCAAAGTCAGGCTCCCTTGATCCAAACCGCGTCCTCCGAGCAGGGCCAGGTGGTGGCCTCGCAAACCATTTCGGACATGCCATTGAGCAGCCGCGATTTCGCTCTGCTGGTGAATTTGAACACCGGGGCCGTTCCCAACTCTCCCAATTCCATCGGCAGTGCCGTCGGCGTGACCCTCAGCCGGGACAACCAAGCAGGAATTGAGGCCACGCAGGTCAATGGCATCGAGGCGGACGGCACCAGTTGGAATATTGATGGGGTTTCAAACAACGAGGCCTTTTTCAGCATCCTCACGGTGAACCCATCCGTCGACGCCGTGCAGGAGTTTAAGGTCACAAATAACAGCTACTCGGCGGAATACGGGCGCGTGGGAGGAGCGAATGTCCAGATCGCCATCAAGTCGGGCACCAACCAGCTCCACGGAGACGTCTATGAATTTCTTCGCAATGCCGCGCTCGATGCCAACGACTTTTTCAGTAATCGCTCCGGCCTTTCCATTCCGCCCTATAAGCAGAACGATTTCGGCGGCACTTTGGGCGGACCGATCAAGAAGAACCGTGCTTTCTTTTTCGGCGATTATGAGGGATTCCGCAGCACCTTGACCACCACGGGGCTGGTGACCATTCCCACCGCGGCCCAGCGCACCGGCGATTTTTCTGCCGCGGGCAATCCCGTGATTTACAACCCCTTTAACCTGAACGCTTCCGGCCAGCCGCAGCCCTTTACCGGCAACATGATTCCCTCGAACATGATCAATTCCGCTGCGGCAAACATTCTCGCACTCTTCCCCCCGCCGAATTTGAACGTCCCCGTCGGCCAGCCCAACTTTATTGGCGACAGCCCGCAGACTTATAATTTCGACAAGGGCGACGCGAGGGTGGATTATCAACTGAGCGACCGTGACCAGGTGCTGACGCGGTACAGTTGGTTCAGCGGGACCTACGACGTTCCTCCCTTTCTCGGCTCCGTGGTGGGCGGGCCGGGGGCCGGCGGAACGATGTTTACCGCCCTGTCGGGATCGCTGAATCAAAACGCGGTCATTGGGGAAACCCATTCGTTCAGTCCAACCACATTGAACGAGGCTCGCTTTGGGTGGAATCGCGTCAACACCCACTATGTGGGCTACGATCAGAATTTGGATACGGACACACAAGTGGGCATCCCGGGCATTAATATCTGCACACCATTTTGCGGGGGGCTATCGGAAATTGACATCGCCGGCCTTACGCAACGCTTCGGGCACGCGCGCTTTGATCCCACCTATCGGATTGACAATGTTTTCCAGTGGGTTGACAACGTCACGCTGATTCGGGGCAAGCATACTCTCAAATTCGGCGAGGATATTCGCGCCATCCGAGGCGACCTCGACCAGGAAAGCGGCGGCATGGGCGAATTCTCGTTCGACCAGCATTACACCAGCAATCTCGGCGCCAGCGGCACCGGTTCGGGAACCGCCAGCTTCCTTCTCGGTTACCCTGAGACCATCACCCGCACCATTCTCAACAGCTTTCCCGATAATCGGTCGAAGCAGTTTTTCTGGTACGGTCAAGACGATATCCGAGTGAATCAGCGGTTGAACTTGGATTTGGGACTGCGCTGGGAGATTTACACCCCAACCACGGCCGAAAACGGCAACCAATCGAACTTCAATTTCCAAAACGGCAACGTGCAGGTTGCCTGCCTCGCCATCAGTTGCACAGCGGGTGTAACGACCGCTCTGAATGACTACGGCCCGCGCGTCGGCTTTGCCTATACTCTGGACCGTTCTCAGAAAACGGTTTTGCGTGGGGGGGTCGGAATTTCGTATTTTCAGGGGCAAAACGGCGGGTTCGGAACCCTTACCGATAACTATCCCTTTATCGTCACCCAATCGTACAGCTCCACCAACACGCTGACGATCAACACCGCGGCGGATTTGAGCCTTACCCAGGGCCTCACCCTGCCTCCTCCGCCCCAAAACCGCCCCGGGGCTCCTACCGGCAACTATTGGTTTCCGGCAGGGCTGAATCTCAGCGCCAGCGCATTCGATTATAATTCTCCCAACACCAAGGTGACGTCCTGGGACTTGGACCTTCAACGCCAGATTACTCCCACTCTCATGGTGGACGCTTCCTACGTGGCCAATGTCGGGGTTGATGTGATGACCAGTCTCCCCTTCAATTACCCGGAGCCGGGGCAGGACCTCGTCAATCCCACGACGGGCCAGTCCAACAGCATCCAGCAGCGTCGACCCTATTATTCGCTTGACCCCGGTCTAACGAGTGTCAGCATGCGGGCGTTTGCGGCGCGCTCCGACTACGATGCTTTCCAGCTCAAAATCGAAAAGCGGACCTCCCATGGCCTCAGCTTTCTTGCCGCCTATACGAATTCGAAGGACCTCATCGGCGGGGAACTTTTCAACAATCCCGACTTGATTATGTCTCAGTACAGTCCGTCCGAATTTGACGTTTCCCAGCGCCTGGTGGTCAGTTATGTTTACCAATTGCCGTTTGGACGGGGGAAGCAATTCGGCGGCAACTGGAATCGGTGGCAGGATGCGGCTCTGGGCGGCTGGCAGATGACGGGCATCACCAGCGACCAGGGAGGATTTCCCTTTACTCCCACCTGGTCGTCGAGCAGCCTCGACAACGGCAACAGCAATAACCCCAACCGCCTCTGCAACGGCACGCTTGCCAATCGCACCCTGAGCCAATGGTATAACATCGATTGCTTCACAGAAGCGTCTAAGAATGTTTTTGGAAACAGCGGCTTTGACATCGTCCGCGGCCCGCACTTCGCGGACTGGGACATCGGTATTATGAAGAACTTTGCTTTTACGGAGACCAAATACCTCCAGTTTCGAACCGAGTTCTTCAATACCTTCAATGAGGTCAACTTCGGCCTGCCTGCTTCCTCCCAGTGCGGGGGGAGTTGCGGTGAGGGGATCATCAGCAGTCTGGCCACGGGGTACAATCCGCGGCTCATTCAGTTTGCTTTGAAATTCTATTTCTGAGCGCCGCCCCCTCGACACAAGGGGAAAAGGGAAGATGATTGCGCAGGTTGTAAATGCCGGAGTCAGAATTAAATGCCCGCTCCGGTCCAAACCTTTCCGCCCCCCTCGTTGGTCCCCCGACACTCTCCCAAATCGTTTATCGGCGGATAAATGCGATTCCGTGAAGAGATTTGCGGGGGTTTTGAGCGACGTTGTGGGGCCAAATCCGCCAGCCCGTCAGGAGGCGGGTCTTACGACCTGCGGATTCAACCTTGGGCCGTCACTGCCGGGGAGAAGGCTCGTTCGGACCACTCATCTAGCCGACTGGTCGGTGGTCAGAAACTTTGAACTGCCCCCGGCGGCGACCCGCCGGCCCCTTCTGAATCAGGAGGGGAGCCGCATCAACAAAAGCCCCCCCCTCAGATGAGGAGGGGTGGCGCGATCAGCGACGGGTGGTTACCGCTTGAATGCAGGAATTCAAAACGCCGGCTAAATCACCAGGGTTTCTTCGTGAGAGCCCTCCGGCTGGAGGATGGGCAATTCCGGGCGGCGGCGGTGTTCGGGAAGGGGCACAATTTCCGGGGCGCGGAAGCGTGGCTCGTTGCCGTTGCTGAAATCGAGGTAAAGATGGCGCCGCAGGAAGCGTTCGGGGAAATGTCCCAATCGGAAGAGCGGATATTTGATTCCGCCGCCGAAGAGCTTGCGCCCCAGCAGATAATAATAAATCGGGATTCCCATGTTGAAGCGCCAGGAAACGTTGGCGCCGCGCCAGAAGTCCATGTTGTAGCGCCAGCAGGTGAAGAAGAATTCCCATTGCAGGTCAGTGAGATCGAAAAGCTTGGCGCTCGCCTGCGTGGCAAGGCGTGTATCCTCGAGCGGAACGAACAGCGTGGGGATGACGCACCACTTGGAGTTCTTGAGGGCGTAAAGCAAATCGAGCGATATCTTCGTGTCTTCCCGAGTCTCGCCCGGTAGCCCCAGAATGAACGTGCAAATGGGGAACCAGTTGTGCTTGTTCAAAATTTCCATGCCTTTCAGCACCACTTCGGGCCACTGCTCGGCGCGATAGGGGTAGGCCTTGCCCTTCATGAATTGATTGAACAGGCGCGGCGAAGCCGTTTCGAGGCCGATGAACATGTGCTGGTAGCGCTTGTCCGGGTGGGTGGAGGCGCGATGCTGGTCCAGGCTCTTATCGACGGCGATTTGCAGTTCGGGGATCATGTCCGGGTCGCGAACTAGCGGCGCCATGGTGCCGTGCGTGAGCGAAAGATGCTTGACGCCGGGAACGGCGGCGATGGATTCAAACAGCTTCTTGAGTGCGGGGACGTTGGTATCAAACTTCGGACCCTGCTCGTACAGGAAAAGGTCTTCGGTGACCAGCAAAATCGTGTCCGCGCCTTCCGCCGCCTGCACGCGCACGTTGTCCACAATTTGCTCAAGGGGAATGCTTTTGCCGGCACGCAGAGCTACGGAACAAAACTGGCAGCCGCGACCACAGCCGCGCGTGATCTCCACCGTGCCGAACGTCGAGCGATGGTGAATGCGCGGAATAAGGTTCAACTTCGGGCTGTCGCACTCGACTCGGCGCGGCAGAGCTTCGCCGCGCAGAGCCGATTCGAAGAGGGAAATCGCCACATCCTCGCCCTCGCCGTGCACCAGTGTGTCAATGTGCCAGGTGTCCTGAAGATTTTTCTTCTCAATTTGCCATGCACCCGGTCCACCCACGATAATCTTCAGGTGCGAGCGATGCCGCTGCAACGCGGGGTGCTCAATCATGCGACGAAATTCCGCAGCGTTGATGGGTTCAATCTCGCGTCCGTAGAAAGCGGGGTAGATGTCCGTGGCGAAGGTGATTCCCAGGGGATTGTGCGCGTGAAGGCCTACGACGCGCGTCTGCTCGCCGATGAATTGCCTCATCTGGTCGGGGTAGCAAACGGCAATGTCGTCGGGGCCGAACTTGTTGATCAGCAGGGATTCGATGATGCGCAGGCCGTGGGGCACGTACATCGCCCGGCCGTCGGGACTTACTTCATTCTTGATTGACCAGTCAGTTCCCAGGTAGCGCGCATATTTCGCAGGGAGGGTGGCCAGAAGCATCTGCCGCCATGTGCTGCCCAAATATTCGCTGGATTCGGAGTCGCTCGCCGCAAGAACTATCTTCTTTCCGCTCAGTGCCATACGCCAGAATTTCCC
>JASHTO010000306.1 GCA_030040515.1 Terriglobia bacterium | reverse complement strand
TCGCCGCTCCTTGGGTGGCGAAACCGTGCGCGCAGCGGCGAAAATGCTGAAGCAGAGCATTCAATACGCGCTCGACCACCGCGAGGAAGCCCTGAATTACGCCATGCAATTCGGGCGTGGGCTCGACAATCGCACCGCCGACCGCTTCGTGGCCATGTACGTGAACGATTGGACGCTCGATTACGGTCCGCGCGGCCGCGAGGCGGTTCAAACATTGCTCGATCGCGGGTTCGAAAAAGGAGTACTCCCCCATAAAGTTAAAGCTGAATTTGTTGAGGCTTGAAAAACAAGATGTAAAGGGTAAGACGTAAGATGTAAAATGCAAAAGCAATCCAGTCGTGGGTCAGTTTGAAATTCCGTAGGGGCAGGGCTCGTCCCTGCCCTTAAATCCAGGGCACCTGCAAGGGGTGCCCCTAGTCCGAGATTTGAAACTGACCCATTACCAGCAATCCGTGGCAGTGGTCGTTTTATCATTTAATATTTACTCTCTTCTTCTCTCGCCCATACTGAATGGAAGCAACCTCAATCCGAAAGCGTTTCGCCTTCACCCCAACGCAAAAGAAGGTTCTATTCGCGCTCGCCAGCATGGTGGGGCTGCGCATGCTGGGCTTGTTCCTGGTTCTGCCGGTTTTTACCCTCTACGGACTGCAATTCACATCTTCGAAATTCCTGGTGGGCTTTGCCTTCGGCGCTTACGGGCTGACGATGGCGATTCTGCAAATCCCCCTGGGAAGGCTTTCGGACCGTATCGGCCGCCGCAAGGTGCTGCTGCTGGGCATGACGTTGTTCAGCGTGGGGTCGATTCTCTGCGCCATCCCGGGCTGGTTCCCGCACTCCTGGCAAATCTGGGAGCTGATTGCCGCGCGACTGGTGCAGGGCGGGGGAGCGATCATCTCCGTGGCGTTTGCCACTGTGGCCGATTACATTGAGCCCGAGCGGCGCTCCACCGCCATGGCCATTCTGGGCATTCCCATTGGGCTTTCGTTCGCGGTGGGAATTATCGGTGGGCCGATTCTGGCCGGATGGTTCGGCACGGCCTTCCTGTTTTGGCTGACGGGATTCTTGGGTTTTGCCACCGACGTTTTGCTGGTGCGCTATCTGCGCGACGAAGCGCCGGAGCGGCCCGAACCTGCGCCCTTCAGCGAAGTTTTCTCCTCGCCGCGCCTGGTTGCCTACGCCGTCGGCGGCTTTCTGATTAATTTTTTCATGACCACATTCTTCTTCTATTTTCCTCTCATTGTCAGCGGCCAGCATCACCTGAAAATGAACGATTACTACATGCTGCTGCTTCCCATGATGGTGATCAGCGGAATCACCATGTTCGGCTTCTCGCAGGGCGCCGACCACGGCTGGGCGCGGCCGCTGGCCACCCTGGCGTTCTTCCTGTTCATTCCCAGCTTCACGCTGCTGTTTTCGCCGGCAAGACTGGGCATGAATCCTCAGCGCCTGTTGCCCGTCTTCCTGGCCGGAACGCTTTTCTACATCGGCTTCACGGGCCTTGAGCCGATACTTCCCAGCCTGGTCAGCAAAGCTTCACCAGGAACGGCTTACGGAACCGCGCTGGGCATTTACAACACCGCGCAGTTCCTGGGCAGCACGGTGGGAGCGTCCGTCGCCGGTGCGCTGGCCAATTCCTCGCGCGATGTAACCCTCTTCACCATGATCGCCGCGGCGGCAGTCGGTTTCCTGATGATGGCCGCCACGCCGCCTCCAACCCCAAAGGAAGCAGAGAAGTCCGTGGTACCCTGATCGCGAATCCCGCGACCGTAGCGCGGATCGCCGAATTTGCGGTCCGCGTCTTTTCCGAAGCCACGTGCGAATGCCCTCCGAACCGCCTAAACAAAATTGGCGGTTCCATCGCGCAGCCAATTGGATGCCATCGCAAAGCTGCAATGCCGCGGACCACAGAAGTGGTGATCCACGCTACCCTGACGCGCTCTCACGGCCATTACCGCAAAAGGGAACCACCGGCCTTCGAGGGCGGCAGCGCGCAGCTCATCGTCGAGCGTGGCAAGTGGTAGGCGCTCACGCTGCCGAGAAATTCAATGGCATCGAAACCAATTTTCCCCCATCCACTTGTGGTATAGTGCGCGCGCAAGATCGTGGAGCCGCATGCTGGCTCGCCTGGCACAATCATTTCAGGTTTTTCTCGCCTGACGCCCCTGCTTTGCGGTTCCCTAATTCTTAGCAGCCAGGAGGTTCTCATGGTTAATACCAAAATTTCTCGGCGCGATTTCCACAAATCGACAGTACTGGGAGCCGCCAGCCTGGCCATGTCCGCCGGGCCGATGGTTCGGAATGTGGTGGGTGCGAATGACCGCATCAGCATCGGGCTGATCGGCGCGGGAGGCATGGGGCAGGGCGATCTGCGCGACATGCTACGCACGGGGCAGGTGGATTGCCTGGCCGTGGCCGACCCTTACGTGCCCAACCGCGACACGGCCATCATGCTTACCAATGGAGCCGCGAAGGGGTACAACGATTTTCGCGAGCTGCTCGACCGCAAGGACATCGATGCGGTGATTATCGCCACGCCCGACCACTGGCACGCGATTCCCATGATCATGGCCTGCCAGGCGGGCAAGGATGTTTACGTGGAGAAGCCCCTTTCCCACACGCTGGTAGAGGGCCGGCACATGGTGCAGGCGGCGGAGAAATACAATCGCGTGGTGCAGGTGGGAACGCAGCAGCGCTCCGGCGCGCATTTCCAAAAAGTGGTGGAGCTGGTGCGCGGCGGCAGCATCGGAAAGGTGACTTTGGCGGAAACCTGGATTCACGGCAATGAATATCCCGTGGGACTCGAGTGCCAGCCGGACACGCAGGCTCCGCCGTGGTTCGATTACAACCTGTGGTTGGGACCGGCGCCCGACCGCCCCTACAAACAAGTTCGCACGCTCAGAACCTTCCGCTGGTTCTGGGATTATTCGGGAGGCATTCTGACGGACTGGGGAACGCATCTGCTCGACATTGTGAATTGGGCCATGGGGGTGGAGGCTCCGCGCACCATCAGCGCCATGGGCGGCAAATACGTTCTCGATGACTGCCGCGAGACGCCTGATACTCTCGATGTGACCTACGAATATCCCGCTTCCCCCGTCAGCGGCAAGGATTTCCTCGTGCGGTTCTCCAATCGCGTGGCCAATTCGCACGGGCCGGATGGGCACGGCTACGGCATTCAATTTTACGGCACCGACGGCACGCTCTTTGTGGACCGCGACGGTTACACCCTGTGGCCGGAGGCGACGCGCGTCGGTCCAGACCGTGTGGCCAATCACAACGTGATTCATGGTGAGGGCTCCTCGCAGCACTACCCGCACGTCGTGAACTTTCTCGATTGCGTCCGGTCGCGCCAGAAGCCGCACTCCGACGTTGCCACGATGCACCGCTCCACCAGCGTGGGCCTGTTGGGGGATATTTCCTACAAGCTCGGACGCAAGCTGACGTGGGACGCTGAGCGCGAGCAGTTTCCCGATGATGCGGAGGCAAACAAACTGCTGACCAAGGAATATCGCAAGCCTTGGGGGCTGATATAATCCAGGCCAGAGAAGCGATGCAGCGCGGAGGCGCCGGGTGGGGAATTGTGACTAATCCGTTGGGAGATCCCCCGGCTTTGCCGGGGTGGCAGCAGGAGTTTGACAGTTTAGGGGATCAGCAATTAGCCGGCTTTCATCGAAGAGACTCCTCACCCCAACTCCCCTCCCCCTCTTCCCTCTCCCCTGGGGAGAGGGAAGAGGGGGAGGGGAGTTGGGGTGAGGGATTTCTTGGCGGTGGCGGTCAGGCCCCTTTGCAGCCACCGCAAAGCCTCCCGAGCTGTGAAAAAATAAACGGTCTCACGCAAAGACGCAAAGTCACACAAGGCAGAAGTGCTTTGCTGTCTTGGCGGTGCTTTGCGCTTTGGCGTTTTTGCGTGAGGTGTTTTTATTTCAAGTAGATTTTTTCGCAGCTTCGCCGGCTTTGCCGGAGGATGATTGCTTGTCCAGTGCTCCTGCGCTGCACCTTAGACGGTTGGAGATTCGATGCGCGGTGCAAAAGCGCCAATATGACGAAGAAACTTCGTGTCGGGGATTATTTGTGCCGGGTAACATTTCCACGGGGTCTGCTCCGAGAAGAAAATTTCCGACTCAATGGGGCGAGTGCGGCCGGAATGGGAGAATCACGCCGTCCTACTTTTAGAAATACTTAATCTTTGGGGCGGCTAGCCATCACGCACTGTTCATTAGAAAGATATCATTTTTCAAGTTCCCGATTGACCCTGAGTACGCCTGGCACGGGTTCTTAAGCCGCCCCTAATAACTTGCTCTATAACGTGTTACGGTAACATTGGGGATAAAAAACACCTATTCTGCCCGCCTTTCAAACCTGAAAAGTTCTAAAACGAATCTTAAAAAGTCTTGACAACAAACATTAAGTATTTATAATGTATGAACAATGGGAATGGCGTGAACTAAATAGTGCCCAGGGCTGAAGAGGCGTGTTCGCTTCCGTAACCCCAAAGAGGTGTTGTGTATGCTGAAGTCCAAGATTACCAAAGGCTCATGTCGAGCTTTTCTCGTGATCTCGCTGGCGGCGACCGCAACCGCGTCTATGCTTGCAGCTTCCGGTGTGGTTGGGTCAGTAGCAGGAAGCATGAACGCCAGTCTAAGCGGCCAAGCACTATTGCCCAACACGACCGTCTTTAGCGGAGATAACCTCCAGGTGAAGGACGGGGTAGCCGTCATCGCAGTTGGCGCCAACAATCGCATGATTTTTGGACGGAATACCGCCGCAACATTTCTTCGGGATACGAGCCAGGTGACGGTTTCGCTGGGTCAAGGCAACCTCACCATGCTGCACCCGGTGGATGGGACGCCGGTATGCGTGAAGGTGGCAGAGACTTCCATTACTCCCGCTCCCGGCCTTAAAACAGTTGGGGATATCGCGTTGGTCAGCGACTCCGTGGTAGTCACGGCCAAGGAAGGCACGCTGCAAGTTGTGGATCACGGCACGGCGCAGAATGTGGTGAAGGGGCAGACGATCATCATCGGGCCCAACAGTGCAAAGGGCGCTGTTGGAATGGGCGGTGCTGCGCCCAGTTCCTCGGCACTGGCGGGGATAACGGGGACCACTGCAGTGACCGCCACAACCGCCGCGGCCGCGGGGAGCGCCGCGGCTGCAGACGCGGCCGTGGGTGCTGCAAAATTTAATCGTCCCGGTGTGACACTGCCCTTGAAGCCGCTCAGTCTAGCGGGCTTAGCCGCGTCGGCATCGGCGTTAACGAATTCAAACGCCAATTGCGCGCCGCCGACTCCTTCTCGAAATCCCACGGCGAGCACGGTGGTGCCCTTTGCAGCGGCGGCCAGTCCGGTTTGCCCTCTGGTAGGGCCCTAATCTTTGCGAGCTGACAGAGCATCGAGAAGGGGCGAGTTAAAGGCGAAGAAGACGCGGCGTCCGATAAAACCTCGGACGCCGTTTTTGTTGGCCGCGTTGAGATGTCTCAGGGTTTCCAGTCGCTTTGAGTTTTCAGCCACTCCGCAAATCTACGAATTCCATCTTCAAAACTGACTTGCGGTGAGTATCTGAGCTCCTGCCGGGCTTTGGAGATGTCCGCGTGCGTCAGCACCATTTCGCCGGGAGGCGTGGCGACGAATTTTCGCCGGACGGGTTTGCCGAGGGCCCGTCCCAGGGTTTCCAACATTTTATCGACGCGCATGGGGTGGGAGTGGCCGATGTTGAAAACGTCGAAGCTCCCGGATTTGCGCAGGGCCCTCGCGATTCCATCCACCGTGTCGTCAACGTAGGTGAAGTCGCGTTCCAGGCTGCCATTGCCGAAAAGCGGGATTTCCTTGCCTTCCATAATCAGCCCCGCGAATTTGCGGATGGCGAGGTCCGGCCGTTGGCGCGGCCCATAGACGGTGAACAGCCGCAGGCAGACCACGGAAAGGCCCAGGGCATGCGAGTAAGTGAACGCCAAGGCTTCGCCCGAAACCTTGGTGGCGGCATAGATCGAAAGGGGATGCGAAATGGGGGCGTTTTCGCGGAAGGGTGCGACGCTGGAATGTCCGTAGACCGAGCTCGAAGAAGCGAACACGACTCGCTTGACGCCGGATTGGCGGCAGGCTTCAAGCACCTGAGTCGTCCCCTGGACATTGATGGAGGTGTAAGCCTCCGGCTGTTCGAACGACCGGCGCACTCCCGGGCGCGCGGCAAGATGAATGACCGCTTCCGGCTGGAAAACAGTGAACGCCTCGCGGAGTTTTGTGCCGTCGCGAATATCCGCGGAGAAGAATTGGAACTCCCCGCTGGTGCGGATTTCTTCCAGATTGGCGCGCTTCATCTCCGCCGGATAGTAATCGTCAAAATTATCGATGATGGCGAGGTGCGCGCCTTCCCGCAACAGGCGCTGCGCAAGATGCGATCCGATGAACCCCGCACCGCCGGTGATGAGAATTTTGTCCATATTATTTTTTGCGGATGGCCTGATATTGGGAGTCGGGAACGCTCACCATTTGGACGTGCCCGTGATCGTCAGCCCAAAGGTTAATTTGCGCCAGCTCCGTGGTGAGGAGAAAGTGCCGGAGCGTGCGGCTTTCTCCCTCGATGGTCACGGGCTCATTCCCCACGACCTTCAGTGTGATAACTCCCGGCGAAGCTTCCTGCGGAATGAAGGCGTGGAAAACCTGCGTTCCACCTTTGGTCTGATCGTAGCGCGCCAGGGCCAGTTGGTAATGGTGAATGACGTTGTCATCGAGCACGGTGACGTCTTTGTCGAGACTGAAGTCGCGCCGATCTTCCTGCCCGCCCACGGTCTTATAACGAACCTGGGCGGGATGGACGCGGAAGTTGATGCTGAGTTGTGAGGACTGCGTTCCCTTCTGGCTCCAGGTGTAGGTGAGGGGGTGAAAATCCGAGTCCAGAATGAGGTTCGAGATGGTGCGAACTTCCACTTTCCTGCCGTTCTGTTCCAATTCCAGGTGAACCTCTCCCTGGGCTTCGATCTGGTTCGAGTGAAGACGAATTTCAAACGATTCTGTTCCCATGCTCTTTCCGCCGTCGAGGATTTCGAAGGTTCCCTGATCCGCCAGGTTGTCCGGCAGGGCAGCGGGGGATTGCGCCAAAAGCGGGGGGAACGTCAGAGCCGCTGCCAGCAGGGCGATTGCCACGGTCAATAGATTCCAGCTTCTTGGGGCAGCCAGTGGATCCTCCTTCCAGGTCAAAAGACCTGCAGGCTTAAAATCTGTTCCACCACTTCCTGGGGGTTGCG
>JASHTO010000305.1 GCA_030040515.1 Terriglobia bacterium | reverse complement strand
CAGTTCAGCAATTTCGTGAAGATCGGTTTGCTTGTAAATGGTGGTATTCGTGCAAACCATGAACCCCCGGTCCTTGGCGACCTTGATCCCATCGACAGCCTGCCGGAATACTCCTTTGCGCTCGACGCAAAGATCGTGAGTTGCTTCCATGCCATCCAGATGAACGTTGAAAAAGAAGCTTGATGTCGGTTTGAAATCACTCAAACGCTTCTTAATAAACATTCCATGGGTGCAGAGATAGATGTGTTTGCCCCGGTCCAGAATCTTGGTGACCAGCTCACCCAAGGGGCGATAGATCATCGGCTCGCCACCGCAAATGGAGACGATGGGCGCCCCGCATTCATCCACGGCCTTAAGGCACTGATCTACGCTGAGCTGCTCAGTAATGGTTTCCTTGTATTCTCGAATGCGCCCACATCCCGTACAGGTCAGATTACAGGCGTGCAATGGTTCGAGCATCATTACCAAGGGAAACTTCTCGACGCCCCGCAGCCGATTGCCGGCGATATACTTGCTCAATTTAGCGGTCATGCCTAACGGAAACCTCATTGATGCCTCCTGCTTCCATTCTGCGGGGGAAACTGTTCGGGGGTGAAGCGGCAAGCCTGAATTTCTGACGCGCCGTATACCAAATTCCTAAATCGGGCCAGAGCGTAGAGAGGGAAAACGTTACGATAAAGATGGTAGCGTAGATAGAAAACACGCGGGAACCCGGTCCCGGTAAAAGCGGGTTCCGACCACATTCCGTTTTCCCGCTGCTGGTCCAGGAGATATGAGACAGACTGCTTTACGGCGGGCTCTGCGATGTCGCCGGCCGCCAGCAGGCCAATCAGCCCCCACGCGGTTTGCGAAGGTGTGCTGTGCATTCGGGCCTTCAGCCCCGGATCGTCATAGGAGGCGCAGGATTCGCCAAAGCCACCGTCGGGATTCTGCACTGCTCGGAGCCAAGCCACCGCCCTTTGGCTCTCCGTTCCCCTCTGCAATCCCAGGGCTTCGAGGGCACGAAGCGCTCCGCTGGTTCCGTATATGTAATTCACACCCCAGCGCCCGTACCAGGGACCCTCTGCGGTTTGGTCAGCATGGAGGAAACGCACTCCACGCTGAATTCTTGGGTCGGAAGCGGGCCAATGGAGCCGGCCAAGATATTCGAGAACCCGTCCTGTAAGATCACCAGTCGAGGGATCGATCATGGCGTTGTGATCGGCAAAGGGGACGCGCGTCAAGAACGTCGAATCGTTGTCGCGGTCGAAAGCTCCCCATCCTCCATCGCGATTCTGCATGCTCAGAATCCATGCGGTTCCGCGGCGCAGGGCCTCTTTCAGTCGACCAGGGTCGGGGTAATCGACGCGCTGAAGCGCCATGAGGACAAACCCCGTATCGTCCACATCGGGGTAAAAATCATTCCGGAACTCAAATGCCCAGCCACCGGGATCGACGCCGGGGTTGTTGACTTGCCAATCGCCGCCTCCCAACACCTGCCGGTCAAGCAGCCATGTGGCGGCTTTGATGAGCGCTGGATGGTCGGGAGGCAGTCCAGCCTCCTGAAGAGAAAACATGGTAATTGCCGTATCCCACACCGGCGACACGCAGGGTTGGACGCGTAAAGTGTCGCCCTCTTCAATTTCAAATTGCGCCAGATGTCCGATTTCGCGCGTCGTCAGGGGGTCGTCGGCGGAGCATCCCAGTGAACGCAAAGCAAACACCGAGTTGACCATGGCCGGGTAAATTGCGCCCAAGCCTTCGGAGCGCTCAAGATGTTCCAGCAGCCACTGTCTGGCGCGACTTAGGGCCCGCTTGCGGAGGGGCTTCCAGGGGAGCATCTCGTGAAGCTTGAAGATCCTGTCCAGCAGCAGGAAGAAATTCCTCCAGCTCACCAGCCGGCGATCCCATTCGAACGCCGGAATGCGCCCGGAAGCATCGCGGAAGAGTTCCTGCACCCCCACATTGGGCGGCAAATCCCATTTCGGTTTGCGCGCATAGACGAGCATCAATGGCACGACGATGGCCCGCGTCCACGACGACATGGAATAAATATTCAGGAAAAACCAAGAGGGCAGAAGGATGAGCTCCGGAGGAATTGCCGGAACGTAAGACCAAGGCAGCACTCCGCCCAGGGCCAAATAGAGGCGCGTGTAGGAATTGGTCGCTTCCACTCCGCCCAATTCGTGAATTTGGCAACGCGCGCGAGCCATGTGGGGCGCACCGGGAGCGTCTCCTGCTAGTTTGAGCGCGACGTAGGCTTTTACCGTGGCATTCAGCTCGGATGGGCCGCCGGCGTAGATGTTCCATCCCCCGTCGGGAAGCTGGCGTCGGCGAATATAATTGGCCAGCTTGACGCGGCGCCGATGGTCCAATTTATCCAGAACGTGCAGGAAGAAAATGTAATCCGATTCAAGTGTTGTGTCGGCCTCGAGTTCTCCGAGCCAGTAGCCTTCCGGAGCTTGCAAGGAGAGAAGGTGATCCATGGCACGTTGGATCGCCTCCTGAAGGTTTTCATCCAACCGGACATCAGCGTAGGTGCTCTGCACTCCCTGTCGCGTTTCCGCTTCAGCTTGGTTACGTGGTTTCATCAAGCGCCCAGGTGCTCCCTATGAGTGGATTTTCAGCTCGTCAATTCCGCCGGCAAGGCAAATCGGACGTCCTCTGGCGTCCATTCGACTTCCCGAATGCTGGTGAACCCCCAACTCTTCAAGCGGTCGACGACTTGCTCGACAAGAAAATCGGGCGTGGAAGCGCCCGCAGTAATCCCGAGATGCCGTCTGCCATCGAGCCATCGCGGCTGAATATCGGCAGCGCAACTGATCAAATATGCATCTGTTCCCGACCGCCGTGCCACCTCCACCAGTCGGTTGGAGTTGGAACTGTTTTCAGCGCCAACCACAAGAATCGCATCGGCCTCTCGCGCCACTAGTTTTACGGCAGCCTGCCGGTTCTCCGTGGCGTAACAAATATCCTGCACGCAAGGGCCCTGAATGCCCGGAAACCGGCGCTTTAAGGCCGCTACAATTTCACTCGTTTCGTCCAGACCCAGGGTTGTTTGTGTCAGGTATACGACTCGTTCCGGATCTTTCACCTCCAGCGAGTCAACCTCCTCAACCGAAGAGATAACGCATATGGCCTGGGGTGCTTCGCCCAATGTTCCGATCACCTCATCGTGGTCTCTGTGTCCGATTAATATGATGCTGTAGCCCTCACGAGAGTAGCGGATAACTTCGAAATGAACCTTGGTGACGAGCGGGCAAGTGGCGTCAATCACATGAAGTCCCCGTTGGATCGCCTCTTGGCGAACGGAGGGCGAAACTCCGTGAGCGCTGAAGATGACAACGGCGCCGCTTGGGACTTCTTGCAACGATTCGACAAAAACCGCGCCGCGCGCTGCAAGGTCTTCCACCACATGACGATTATGGACGATCTCCTTGCGGACATAAATGGGGCGGCCCAGTTTCTTCAAGGCCAACTCCACGACTTCGATGGCACGAATTACCCCCGCGCAGAACCCGCGCGGCTGGAGAAGCAGCAGAGTCGTTTGTTCCGTAGTGGGCAAGTTTTTTCCTTCAGCAGCTATGGCAGCCTTCTAATTTTTACGAGCAGGAGGTTCTCTTCAAGCCAGACTGCGAGATAACCCCAACCGGAAAAACCCTTGCAGGAAAACCGCACCATAAGCAGTTTACCGTTACCTTAGAAATAATTCAAG